>JANNYY010000347.1:0-9637 GCA_031410355.1 Chitinophagaceae bacterium
GGGAGCCCTGAGTTGTTTGGGCCTGAGCGCAGATGGAAAAAAATTAGTTTCAGGCGACCAGGACGGGAATGTTGTTTTATGGGATATGAAAACCCTGCAACCGCTGTATATGTTTAAAACCGGTGGCGGCATGGTTAACGATATTCAGTTTAGCCATAATGGTAAAGGGTTTGCCATAGCAGTTTGGCAGGATATTTATTTATGGGATTTTAATACAGAAAAACCACTACAGGTTTTAAAAGGCCATAGCGATAAAGTGCATGCAATTAATTTTTCAGATAATGATGAAATGATCGTTTCTTCTTCCTGGGATAAAACGGCAAAAACCTGGAACACCGCTACCGGCAAAAACCTGCAGACTTTTGTGGGCCATACCCAATCGGTATTTGATGTACAGTTTAGCCCTGATCAAAAGCAAATTGTTACCTGCTCCAATGACAGTACTATCAGGATATGGGATATACAAACAGCCAGAACAATTAGAGTATTAAAAGGGCATAGAGAGTGGGTAACCAAACTCAGGTTTTCAACAGATGGAAGATCATTAATCAGCATTTCATTTGATAATACAGCAAGGATATGGAGCTATCCTGAAGGCGACATACAAAAAAGACTGGAGGGTCATAAAGATGATCTGTATTATATTTTCGTTTTAAAAAAATCAAATAAAATACTGATCGGTTCTTATGATAATGATGTGTCCCGCTGGGATTTTGCTACTGGTAAAATGGATTTTATTTTCGGTCTGCATAACGAAACCATCACTTCAGCAACGCTTTCCAATGCCGGTGACACAGTGCTGCTTACTTACCGAGACGGCAGTTTAAAACTTATAGACCTTAAAAAAGGTACACTTGTTAAAAATATCAATGCACACAACCAATGGGCCACCAGCGCAGTTTTTGCTAATAACGATTCTGTAATTATTAGTGCAGGCACTGATGATAAAATAAAAATGTGGCAAATTAAAAACGGTGAGCTCATTGCTGAAGTAGAAGGCGATGCCGGCTGGACTGATGCCATAGTTAAATGGAGCCCCGATGGAAAATTATTATTGAGTACCGGCGGACAAACACTCTCCGTTTTTAATATGGAAACCGGAAAACGCATCATCCAGTCACGCGGCGCTTCATCATTTAATGTGCCCGAATTTAGTACAACCGGAAAATATTTTGCTCATGTAGTTGAAAAAGAAATTTTTATCTGGGATACAGATTTGGGAAAGCAGGTTAATAAGATTGCGATAAATACCCCATTTCCGGGGAGGGTCTTTTTTTCTGCTGACGATAAATTTATACTTTGCATTGACAGCTCCATTACCGCATATAATATTGCTGATGGAAAACCGGTAAAGAACTTAGGCCTGCCCAATCAAAGGTTTATCAGGGCTAACTGGCTTAAGGATAACAGCACGCTTGCAGTTTTAGATCAGCGCAGCCGTATTCATTTTATTGATTTTACATCAGGCAAAACAAACCGTATTATTCAGTTAGATACGCTGATGTTTAGAGATAATTATTCCAACAGCAATGCAAACAATTTCATCATTTCGGATGATGAAAGGCTGGTAGCATCGGCGCACCAGGATTTTTATTGCTTATGGAATACGGCTGATGGAAAATTTATTGGAAAGTACCCTGGTGATATTTTAAATTTTGTTGCAGGCACAAATCTTTTTATTGTTTGCAACAGGGGGGCTTTGGATGTGTACAATAAAAACACCGGCGCCATCAATTATAAACATTTTATTGCCGGCGAAAAAGATTACCTGGTAATGGATTCGCTGGGCCGGTACGATGGTACAGAGGCCGCACGCAAACAATTGTATTTTACATGCGGTACCGAAGTAATAGAACTTGAAAGTGTAAAAGACCAGTTATGGATTCCCAACCTGGCGGAACGGATCTCCAATGCAGATCCCATCAATGCCAAAACCCTTGACCAGCTTAATCTTTGCGGCCTTACTCCTGCGGTGGAAAATATGGGCAGCAATAATAATGAATACCGGTTTAAGATAACTCCCCGCAGGGGTGGCCTGGGCGAAGTTGTATTAATGGTAAATGGAATTGAAGCCCGGCGTTATAAATCCGAACAGTTAACAAAGAATGCAGGCAGTTATGAATTGCTGATAAAAAAAGCAGATCTGAATAATTTCTTTATTGCAGGCAAAGAAAATCCTGTGTCGCTTAAAGCTTATACATCCGATAATGCCATCTCATCCCGTGGCGTTAAAATAAATGAAGATAAAACCAAAGAGGTAACCGCCCCGCCAAACCTTTATGCCGTTATGGTTGGTGTAAGCGATTATAAAGGCGATGAACTCGATTTAAAATATGCGGCCAAAGATGCTACAGATATTTCCAGCGCAATTGCCAATGCTGCAAAAAAATTATTGAATACAGATAACAGGGAACATGTTTTTATGTACAATCTCACCACGGCCAAAGAGCGCTACCAGTTACCGGAAAAAAACAGCATTAAAAAAGTGCTGGAAGAAATTGGGAAAAAAGCAACCGCTAATGACATCTTGCTTATTTTTTTTGCAGGCCATGGTGTAATGTCGGCAACAACCGGTACGGCAGGGGAGAAAAGCCAGTTTTATTTTTTAACTGCCGATGCATCCAAAGCTTCTGCCGTTAGCGCTGTTGCCGATGTTGGCATAAGCACAGCAGAACTTACGGAGTGGATGAAACCCCAGAACATTAAAGCACAAAAAAGAATATTGATTTTTGATGCCTGCAACAGCGGCCAGGCCATTAAAGATTTTGTGCAGATGGGTGCCGGCGATCAGAATTACCTTGCCGCCCGTAGTGATGACAAAGCACAGCAGATAAAAGCCATTGATAAACTGAATGAAAAATCAGGTTTATTCATTCTCTCTGCCTCTGCAAGCAACCAGAGTGCTTATGAAATGGGAAGATATTCACAGGGATTATTAACTTATGCTCTGTTAAAAGCCATTAAGCAACAGCCCGATATTTTAGATGCCGGTAAATACCTGGATGTAAGCCGCTGGTTCAGCGCTGCAGAAAAAACTGTTAGCGACATTGCAAAAGAAAGCGGCAGCCGCCAGGATCCGCAAATTGTTACCAATACCAATTTTAATATTGGTTTGATAGATGAAGAAGTGATGGCGAAGATCATATTGCCGCAGGAGAAAGCTTTATTTGGCGCAAGTAATTTCCAAAACAGTGATGAAGCCATTGCCGATGATGACCTTGAATTAAGCAAGCAGGTAAACCTGCAGTTAAATGACCTGTCGGCAAGAGGAACCGATGCTGCGATTGTTTATGTAACAGCAACCAATTCGTCGGATGCTTATTCTTTAAGTGGTCGTTACACAGTTACAGGAAATGCAATTACCGTTTCTGTAAATATCAAACAAAATAAAACCATTAAAACAAAATTTGAGTTGAGTGGGATGAGGGATAAGTTGGGCGAACTGGCGGCTGCGGTGGCGGAGAAGGCGGCGGGATTGGTGAAATAAATAGTTTGCTTTGGAAAGAAATGATTTTAAGAATGGCGTGTTTACTTTTAGCATCTGGAAGCCATGAATAAATACCCCAGCATGAAAATAAGTGAGCTGAAAAAGATCGTAGGTGAAAGGGTGGAGCAACTGACAAATGGCTTGCAGAAACCGACATCAGGAAATGAGACGATTGCGATGGATTGGAGCGTGTGGTGATTTTTTTTGCAAATATTATAATGCATTGAAATAATGCATTTATAGTATTAAAATTCAGAAAGATTGGTATGATTTTAAAAAGAGTATATGGGTTTTCTTTTTGCTTGTTCCTAGTGATTAGTACTTTGGCTCAGCAAATGGCCTTGGTATTGCCAATTGGACATACCGCCAGTGTTGATCTTGCTCAGTTTACCTCTGATGAAAAAAAGATCATTACAAAATCCTATGAAGATAAGTCGGTCAAATTCTGGGATGCGAACACCGGAAAGCTTTTACTTAATCTGGAAAATATCTCTATTTATTCGCAACAGCCTTTTACACTAAGCCCAGATGGAAAGCAATTCGCTGCTGCTATGCTTGACCGATCAGTAAAAGTTTGGAATATAAATACCGGACTATTAATGGTCGATCTTAGGTTAGATACCGCAAAAAATCAGCCGTTAGCTTTTAGCAATGATGGTAAGAAGGTCGCTGTTGTTGCATATGATAGCGTCATTAATATCTGGAATATTAACCAAAGGACATGCAGCATTACATTAAAAGGACATAGTGAGAAAATAGAGATTGCAGAATTCAGTCCTGATGACAAAACAATTGCCACTGTTAGTTGGGATGGTACGATAAAGATTTGGAATCTTATTTCAGGAAAAATCATTACAAACCTGCCTTTTCCTGATAATGACATTAATAGATTGGTCTTTAGCCCTGATAAACAAAATTTGATAACTGTATCAGATAGTGTTATCAAATGCTGGTCAATTGGCAAAGCAAAATTATCATTTCAACCAGTCAAGTTCAATGGGTTTATTTTTTCCTTACGCTTTAGTCCTGATGGGAAGAAAATGGTTTTAACGCCTTCTGGTGATAGTATATATGTTTTGGATGCCATTAGTGGAGCAGAATTGCAGGTATTAAAAGTAATACGCGGAGCCTTTTCAGCTCAATTTAGTCCTGATGGAAAAAAAATAGCCGCAGCCTGCATTGACAAAACAGTAAAAATATGGGATGCTAAGACAGGTATTCTACAGAAGGTTTTAAACGGCCATTCGGGAATAGTCAATGCTATTGCGTTCAGTCAGAATGGAAAAAAAATTATTTCCACCTCGGACGATAATACTGTAAAAGTATGGGGGTTGCCAATGGGTGAGCTTATACTTGATTTAAAAGGGCATAGCTCGCCAGTTCGATTTGCTCAATTTTGCCCGGATGGACAAAAAGCTTTCATTATCTCAAACGATAAAACGATAAAACTATGGGACATATTTTCAGGTGAAATTGTATTTGAGTTAAAAGGAAATAGTGCTACAGCTAAAATGGCTCAGATCACACCAGACGGAAAAAAAGTCCTTATTAACCGATATCGCAATGTTGAAATTTGGGATGTAAATACGGGATTATTAGTAAAAAAAATCACAAATGCGCATGTTGCAAAAGTTAGGGAAATTCAGCTAAGCCCGGACGGGAATAAATTTGTAACGGCTTCAGGAGACAAAACAGCAAAAGTTTGGGATATGGATACAGGCGAGTTACTGGCCGATTTGAAAGGACATAGTGCTCCGCTTTGGTCTGCACAATTTAGTCCTGATGGACACAAGGTTGTGACCGCTTCTTTCGATAGTACCGCAAAAATATGGGAAGTTTCAACCGAGCATCTTTTACTCGATTTAAGAGGTTCTATTGGTTGGGTTTCATCGGCAGAATTTGATCCGAAAGGGAAAAGAATTGTAACATCTTCGTATGACAGTATGGCCAGAATATGGGATGGTATCACCGGAAAGTTGCTTTTCACCTTAAGGGGACACAAGGAAAAGATGATCAATTCAGCGCAATTTAGTCCGGATGGACAACTAGTCGTTACTTGCTCTAACACTGAATCTCCACCATTAAAAATATGGGATGCAAAAACAGGCAAATTTCTATATGATCTGACTGAGAACGATATTTTCGAAAGTGTGCCCTTATCTATTCAGTTTATTCCGGGCAAAAATGAATTGGCTGTCGGATATATGGGTAAAATGACAAAAATATGGGATCTGCTAACTGGTAAATTAGTTAGGCGTTTTCCTGGGCACACCGATTGGGTGCAACATGTTGAAATTAGCCCGGATGGAAAAACAATGATTACTTCTTCGAGAGATAATACATGTAAGTTTTGGAATGTTGAAACCGGTAAAATCAGGTACACTCTCTTATTGACTGATAGTTCGGATTACCTTACCCTTCTCCCTTCGGGATACTATAAATGCTCCCCGGCTGCGGCCAAACTTCTCCATTATGTTACCGATAAATTAAAGGTTATTACTTTCGAACAGCTTGATGTAAAATATAATCGCCCTGATAAAGTACTAGCAGCAATTGGAAATACAGATACGGCATTAATTAAATCCTATCGTAAAGCTTGGGAGAAAAGAATTAAAAAATTAGGGATTGATACAACTGCCTTTCGTGATGGTTACAGTGTGATCGAAGCCGATTTTATAAACAGAGACAATATTGAATACGACCAAAAGAATGAA
This sequence comes from Chitinophagaceae bacterium, assembly GCA_031410355.1. Classification (GTDB taxonomy): domain Bacteria; phylum Bacteroidota; class Bacteroidia; order Chitinophagales; family Chitinophagaceae; genus Ferruginibacter. The sequence continues at coordinate 6,202 of JANNYY010000347.1, forward strand.
AGATTAATCCTATATATTAAAGGGAATGACAGTACCTACAAACTCGACCGTTTTAATATCTGGGTTAATGAATCACCGGTTTATGGCCAGCGTGGTATCAGCATCCGCAAGAAAAAAATAAACAGTTTTGACTCCACCATTACCATAAATTTATCACAGGGCGAAAACAGAATAGAAACATCTATCACCAATGTGAACGGAATAGAAAGTTACCGGATGCCATTGCTGGTAAACTACACGCCTGCAAATAAGCAAAGAGAAAAAACCTATTTTATAGGTATTGGTATTGATCAATATAATGACAGCAAATACAATTTAAAGTACAGCACAAAAGATATCAGGGATCTCAGCAAAAAACTTAAAGAAAAATACAGTGATATCATCATCGATACTTTATTCAATGAAAACGTTACCATCAGCAATGTAAAAGCATTAAAACAAAAACTGTTACAGACTTCAGTGAATGATAAGGTGATTATCTCCTATAGCGGCCACGGCATGCTAAGCAAAGATTTTGATTATTATCTTTCTACATACTCCGTTAATTTTGATAAGCCCGAAGAGAACGGCCTGCCTTATGATGAACTGGAAAGTTTGTTAGACAGTATTCCTGCCCGAAAAAAATTAATGTTGATAGATGCCTGCCACAGTGGTGAGGTAGATAAGGATGATTTGATTGCGCTTGAAGCAACAGATAAAAAATTAATTAAAGGGCTTAAACCCGTGGCCTACAAAACAGGTGGCCATCTTGGATTAAAAAATAGTTTTGAGCTGATGCAGAGCCTGTTTGTGAACGTAGGCAAAAGCACCGGGGCTACTATCATCTCCGCCGCGGCAGGCACTGAGTTTGCGCTGGAAGGGATAGACAACCTGCCCAACGGCGTGTTCACCTACAGCATACTGGAAGCGATGAATAAATATCCCACAATGAAAATAAGCGAACTTAAAAAAATAGTGGGTGAGCGTGTGGTACAACTTACCAATGGTTTGCAAAAGCCAACCAGCAGGAATGAAACGATTGCGGTGGATTGGGAGGTTTGGTGAGGTGAAATCAGGCAGTCAATTTTAAATATGCATTAATTTACCTTAATTGTCATCTATTTTTTTAAAAATGATTTTTAAAAAATTAATATTGTTATTTTTATTACTGCCTCTCTTAAATGGAGTAGTTGCGCAGCGTTATGAGATAAATGGCGTAACAATAGATCCCGATTTTAAAAATAGAACTCCTTATGAATTTAAATTTGGTAATAAAATTTTCTCATCCAATCAGAACACAGTAAAAAACAAATTTAGATTTATTGTACCTGTTAAAGATGATTTGTCCATAACAAAAGTCTCTTATTCACCTGATGGCAAATGGATATTGACATTTTCACAAAATTTATCTATAAGGATTTGGGAGGCGCAAAGTGGAAAACTGTTGCAAACGATCAAAGTGCCCTATAAACAGGTTGGAGATGTTTTTTGGTCTTCTGATGGTCAGCATATCTTTACAATTTCTAACCACTGGTTTTCAGGTAAAACTGAATCTTATGCAGATTTATGGGAAGTAAAAACGGGCATGGTAAAGCAAAGTTTTTATGACTCAACGGTAAAGTTTAAAATGGCAGGATTTTCTCCGGATAATAAATATTTATTTTTATTGGGAGACAATATGCTTAAAATATACAATCCCTGGAATGGAACATTACTTCATAAAATAATTAGTAAGGATAAGGAAATGATAAGCGCCGGGTGGTCTAATAACAGTAAGATGATCTATACATTTTCAAGCGATTGGGTTATTAATATCTGGAAAGCTGAAACAAAAAACCTTATCACAGATTTTAAAATTCAGGATGCAGATATCCGGTTTGCCGAATTCTCCCCTGATTCCAAAAATATTTTGTCTTTATCAAAAGCAGGTGTTATTCAAATTTGGAATGTAGCAACCCATCGGTTAGTGAACACATTTAAAAGCAATATATCCAATATTCAGTTGGTTAAATATAGTCCCTCCGGTGAATCGTTAATCATTCAATCGGCGGATAGCAGCAGGTTATTTCTTATTTCGTTAACGGATACTTTACAAATTATTAAGAACTTTCCATTTTTTGAAGAAATTACTGCCTTTTCCTGGTCGCCCAATGGAAAATATTTTACAATTGGTCGGGCCAGTGGAATGATAATAACTTTTCATTCAGCAAATGGAAAGTTTAAAACCGGCAAATTTGCTTTCCAGTCAAAAGTTAATTCTATTTCGTGGAGCCCAGATGAAAAGTATATTGTTGCGTCATCAGATGAGAACAACCCACAGGTCAGAAGTACAGATCATTCGCTGCTTAAATGGAGGCTTGAAGGGCATGTATCGGAAATAATTAATTGTAAATGGAATAACAATGGGAGTATTTCCTTAACTGCTGTACAGAATAATTTGCAAACAACCGATCAAAAAATGCAGGACCTTAACTTTCGAATGAGAGGAGGAAATGAAGATGCTTTTAACAGGATAACGGAGTCCTCTGAGGAATTAAATATTACGGTACTGGCAACGAATTTAAACTATAGTATGTTTTACAACTTTAAGAGAGATACATTAAAGTTTATTCTTGAAGGAACTACACCCGAAAACAAAGGGGGTGATTATTATATCTATGATTACTTAAAGATTTTATTCAGCCCTGATAAAAAATTTATAGTCACTTTTTCAGATAAATACACAATTAAATTGTGGGATTTTAAATCAACTAAATTAGTATGCGACATTATTTGCATTGATTCAACTGATTATGTTTTTATACTGCCCGATGGATACTATATGGCAAGCCGGAACGGAATGTCCAAACTACACTATGTTGATGAAGAATTACGGGTAATATCCTTCGAACAACTTGATGTCAAATACAACCGACCCGATAAAGTACTTGAAGCGATCGGCAGTACCGATACTGCATTAATAAAAAGCTATCGCAAAGCTTATGAAAAAAGAATTAAAAAACTCGGCATTGATACCACCGCATTTCGAAGTGGCTACAGTGTGCCCGAAGCTGATTTTGCCGCCCGGGATAATATAGAGTTTGAACAAAAAGATGGCAAACTAAAACTTGATATTGTAAGTGCTGACAGCACTTACAAACTCGACCGCTTTAATGTATGGGTTAACGAAACGCCTGTATATGGACAGCGTGGGATTAGTGTCCGCAAAAAAAACAAAAATAGTTTTGATTCTACCATCAGCATTGATCTGTCACAGGGCGAAAATAAAATTGAAACATCCATCACCAATGTGAACGGAACAGAAAGTTACCGCATGCCTTTGCTGGTAAATTATACCCCTGCAACCAAACAAACAGAAAAAACATATTTCATCGGTATTGGTATTGATCAATTTGCGGAGAGCAAATACAATTTAAAATACAGCACAAAAGATATCAGGGATCTTGGCAAAAAGCTC
>JANNYY010000348.1:0-2268 GCA_031410355.1 Chitinophagaceae bacterium
CCTGGAAACTGATTGAAAAAATTGATGCCATGGGCGGCAGTGTTGCTGCCATTGAGCAGGGTTTTATACAGGATGAGATTGCAAAAAGCGCTTACGAATACCAGCGCCAGATTGAGAATGGCGAAAAGATAATTGTTGGCGTAAATAAATTTCAAACTAAAGAAAAAAATACGATACCGGTTTTTAAAATAGATGAGCAGGTACAAACACTGCAGGTTGAAAAACTAAAAGCGCTAAAACTAAAAAGAGATAACAATAAAGTTATTGACTCATTAAAAACCCTGCATGAAAAGGCCCTGAGTGGTGAAAACCTGATGCCCATTGTATTAGAAGCTGTTGAAAATTATTGTACTCTCGGTGAAATTTCTGATGAGTTGAGAAAAGTTTTTGGAGAATATAAATAATTCAACCCCTTGGAGTCATCATCTTAAAATGATTTACCGGAATGAGAAAAAAAAATCCTCCCCAAAATATCGGGGAGGATTTGTATTACTTAATCTTTTATTTTTATTGAATGACCACTCTGCACATGGTAATACGGCTACCATTCGCATCACCAATTTCAACCCAGTATAAACCTTTTCCATAAGCTCTCATATCAACGTCCATTCTGTCGTAAGGCCTTCCAACGGTGTAAAACTGTGTAAACACCCTGTCGCCTTTTGAATCATAAACGGTTAATGTTCTTGGTAAAATGTTGTTTGCAACACTATAGTATCTAACCTGGAATTTACCACTGGTTGGATTAGGATAGATGAAGCATTTTCCGCTTACAGAATCTTTAATGGTGAGGATATTGGATACATTGCTGCAGCCATTAACATCATTAACCCTTAACTGGTAATCACCAAGTCCGTCTATATCCACAACAAGCGTTGCTGCAGAAGCTCCGGCTACAACAACACCGTTCCTGAGCCAGGTATACGATGCAGCAGGATTTGGTGAAACTGTAGAAGAAATCCTTGTACTTAAACCAGGCAATAAGCTGGTATAAGGACTGGCACTAATTACAACGGTTGGCAATGGATTAACCGTTAATACCGCTGCTCTCGAAGTGGCAGCAGCACAAGGTGCAGCTCCATTAACAAGTGCACGGTATTGATACCCACTCATACTCGCTGGAGGATTGGTGATGGTTAAGGTAGTAGTAGTTGCACCACTATAAACCCCACCATTGGTGATATTGGTCCAGGTATTACCATTGTTGGTACTTACCTGCCACTGGTAAGTGAACGGGCCTGTACCTGCAGTAACTGCAACAGTAAAAGTAGCTACCTTATCAGTACATATTGTTTGGTTAACGGGCAACGTTGCATTAAGCGTTGTTGGCTGATTAACTGTTACAACCACTGTTCTTGCCGGTGAAGTACATGGCGTAGTGTTGTTTCCAAAAAGCACTTTACCTATAAAGGCCCGTGGAGTAAATGTTGGAGCTATAGGAGCAATGTCACCAGCGAAGCTGACGTTTGTTCCTGAAATTACATCACATCCATTAGCTGAATTGGTGTATGTACCTGCAGCAACTGTACTATACCTCAGGTTACCCACATTGGCTGCAGTCTTAGATTCGAAAGCAAGGCCATAGGTGGCACCTGCCGGAATAACCAGGCTTAAACCAGATAACATGGGTTGTGGTGTAGTAGTTGTAGTATTTGCTATGGCAGTATAAGGTCCGGTTCCCGCAACAATCCAGCCATTTGCTGCTGAAATAGCGCCTGGGGCACCGTTAACAGGAGTAACCTTGTAATACAGCGTAGCCGTACTTGCACCACTTGTTGATGCAATACTTTCGATACCCGTAATTGTTACCGGGAATGCATTATTATTTTTAAAATTAGAAGTAACCATGGCAAACTGGTTATTGTTGGCAAAAGTTGTTTGTATTGCACTTGGAGGCAATCCTAAACTTTGAACAGTTGCCTGGTAAGTATAAACACCTGCAGGTGTTGGCCTTGTCCAAACCGTATCCCTGGCATCGCCTGTATAAGGCGTACCAACCGCGTCGTTAAACAATCCGGCAATAGGAGACCATGTTGCCGCAGTTGAAGGAACTCCACATACATAGCTCATGTCAATACACCATGATGTAAGGGTACCCTGGTCACCGGCAAAGCCATCTTTCATCGCCAATGTCCAAACTCCGTTTGGCGTGGTGAATAACGGAGCCCAGGTAGTTACAGTTGGCGTAAATCCTGTAGGACCGCCTGCTCCACCAAATGCATTAGTGATAACAGCATCGGCTTTAAATGTTCCTGTATAAGTACCGGA
>JANNYY010000349.1:0-14935 GCA_031410355.1 Chitinophagaceae bacterium
TATCAGAAGTTAATGGTGAAAAAGATTTGTACAACGATTTATTGATACGCCTGGTAATTGATACCGCCGATGCCATTAAAGATTTTGTAAATGCGCCGGCCTGGTTAAAAAAAATATTGAATGGGTATGCGGATGGTATTAATTATTTTCTGTACAAAAATCCCCGGGTAAAGCCTGCATTGCTTAGCTATTTTCAACCCTGGTATCCTTTGCTTTGGACCGATGGCAGCATTGGCGCCATCAGTACGGGAGGAATTTCAGTAAGTGAGTTGAAAAATTTTTATTCGGGTAAAGATGAATCAATCGCTACAGTTGTAAATGAAGAAAAAGAATCTACCGGCTCAAACGGATTTGCTTTTTCGTCAAAGATCACCCAAAATGGTAATGCCATTTTATACATCAACCCGCATGTAACATTTTATTTCAGGCCCGAAGTGCACATGGTGAGTGATGAAGGTTTGAATGTGTATGGTGCAGTTACCTGGGGCCAGCCATTCATTTACCAGGGTTTTAATGAACATGGCGGATGGATGCATACATCAAGCGATGTTGATATTTCGGATGCCTATATTGAAAAGCTCAGCAAAAAAAACAACCAATGGTTTTATGAATATGATGGAAAAGAAAAAGTACTTATAAAAAAAGCGATCAGCATAAAATATAAAACGGAAAACGGTATTGAAACAAAAATTTTCAACACCCTGTTTACGCATCATGGGCCCATTATAGCAAAGCGTAACGGACAGTACCTCAGTTTACGGCATAACAATCGTGATACAAAAGGATTCATACAAAGCTGGCTGCGTACAAAAACCAACAGCTTTGCCGCTTTCAAAAAAACCATGGATATGGGTGCAAACCCAAGCAATAATACCATGTATGCCGATGCAGAAGGCAATATTGCTTACTGGCATGGGAATTTTTTACCAAAAAGAGATCCCAAATATGACTGGAGCAAACCTGTTGATGGCAGCATAGCTGCAACCGAATGGAAAGGCTACCACCCCGTAAATGAAAGCGTGCATATTTACAATCCTGGAAACGGTTGGCTGCAGAATTGTAACTCAACTCCTTTTACCGTTGCCGGAAAATTCAGTCCTAAGAAAACGGATTATGCAAATTATTTAGCGCCCGATGGAGAAAATTTCCGGGGTGTTAATGCAGTGAGGGTGTTGAGTGAAGAAAATAAATATACTATTGATAAGGTTATTAAAGCAGGATACGATACAAGATTAGCTGCATTTGAAATCCTGGTTCCGGCATTAGTAAACGCTTTTCATAAAAATGATTTTACCAATTACCCGATAGAGGAGTTTAACCAGGTAAAAGAGGCCATAACAATTTTTGAGAACTGGGATTACCGCTGCAGTGAAAATTCTGTTGCCACAACACTTGCTGTTGAATGGGGAGAAAAACTGATACCCCTCATCAACAAAATAAATAACACAGATGACCAGGTTGAAAAAACAAAATCTTTTGCCGCAAATGCAACTCCCAGTGAATTACTTACCCCCCTGCTGGCTACCATTAAAGAACTCCAAATAAATTTTGGCAAATGGCAAATACCCTGGGGAGAGATCAACCGCTTTCAAAGAATTTCATCAGATATTGATAATAAATTTGATGATACAAAACCAAGCATGCCGGTTGCTTTTGCTTCAGCAACCTGGGGTATGTTGCCCTCCTACAGCAGTAAAACTTCTCCCGGCACTAAAAAAAGATACGGTTATCATGGCAACAGCTTTATCTGTGCTGTTGAATTTGGAAAAAAGATCAAAGCCAAATCTTTATTGGCAGGAGGAGAAAGCGGCGATGTACATTCAAAACATTTTTTTGATCAGGGCATGATGTATAGCAAAGGACAATTTAAAGATGTATTGTTTTATAAAGAAGATGTGCTGAAGCATACGGAAAGAACTTATCATCCCGGCGAATAAATACTAAATTTTATATTTAAATAAAATTCTCTCCAAACAGCGTGGGGCCCTTATACCTATGAACAGGAAAAAATATCTTTATATTGAATTAGCATTTTTAATTACTTTACATAAATTAATCAATTGCTGAAATCATTTTATTTTCTATAGCAGCTTTATGAAAAAAAAATTGCCTTCACTGTTTTTAGCTATAGCTTTTACCTGCGGTTTAATTGTGCATGCACAAACAATAAGTACAGTAGCAGGCAACGGCACCCCTGGCTATTCGGGCGATGGCGGACCTGCAACAAGTGCACAGTTTAATAATCCAATTAGTGTTGCATTAGATGCTGCAGGTAATATGTATGTAGCTGATTTTTATAACCACCGTATCAGAAAAATAAATACAGCTACCAATATAATTACTACCATAGCCGGAACAGGTACTGCTGGTTTTTCGGGCGATGGTGGCCTGGCTATAAATGCACAGATGAATAACCCGGGCGATCTGTGTGCAGATGCGGCAAACAATATTTATTTTATTGATAACCAGAATTTCAGGGTTAGAAAAATAGATGCTGTAACCGGAACCATTTCAACAGTTGCAGGTAATGGCACAGCTTCTTATGCAGGAGAAACCATTTTAGCCATTAATGCAGGCATACATTATCCAAATGGTTTAGCTGTGGATGCAGCCAACCTGTACATATCTTTATTTTCAAAGCAGCGAATTTGCAAAGTAAACCTGGCAACGGGCATGCTTTCTACAATTGGCGGAACAGGAATAAACGGTTATTCAGGCGATGGTGGCCCCGCAGTTAATGCAAATTTTGGATACCCTGCAGGCTTATCTGTTTCGGCAAGTGGCGAAGTATATGTTGCAGATTATAACAACAGCCGTATCAGGAAAATTGATGCCGCAGGCATTGTAACAACTGTAGCCGGTAACGGATCAGCAACATTTTCGGGAGATGGAGTTTTGGCAACAAATGCTGCAGTCAATTTTCCAACAGGTGTTTTTATTGATGCCATGGCCAATATATTCATTGCAGACAGGGATAATAACCGGGTGAGAAAAGTAAATGCAGTTACGGGGATCATTAATACTGTTGCGGGTAACGGAGTTTTTGGTTATGGAGGTGATGGGAGCCCGGCAATTTCGCCATGTACTAAACTTGCCGGCCCTCATAAAGTAAGATTAGATGCCGCAGGCAATATATTTATCTCCGATCAAAGCAATAGCCGTATCCGAAAAGTTGATACCGCTTCGGTTAGTGCTGCAGTACCCACTATTACTATTTCCGCTCCTGCAACAACGGTTTGCGCCGGCTCTCCCGTTACTTTCACTTCTGTTATAACAAATGGGGGTGCTAACCCTTTTTATCAATGGCAGGTAAATGGCAATAATGCCGGAACAAACAGCCCTGTGTTTACCAGCGCTACTTTATCTAATACTGATGTTATCAGGTGCGTATTAACCAGCAGCGCCAGTTGTGTAACACCAGCTTCTGTTACTTCTAATACAATTGTTATTTCATTTAGTGCCAATGTTACGCCAACAGTAAGTATTACGGCAAGTGCCACCAGCATTTGTTCGGGCAGCCCTGTAAACTTTACTGCTGTAACAACAAATAGCGGAAACAATCCGTCGTATCAATGGAAAATAAATAACAGCAATGCCGGAACAAATAACCCGGTTTTTATTACTTCTTTACTGCAAAATAATGATGTTGTAAGTTGTTCGATAATTGCCGACCCAACCATAACCTGCGTAACCAGCAGCAGTGCCGGTTCAAACCAATTAGTTATTACAGTCGCTGCTTCCCCTGCACCGGTTGTTACTATTAATGCTTCGGATAATTTTATATGTGCCAACACACCGGTAGTATTTACAGCTATACCACAAAATGCCGGTAATGCTCCTTCATATGCCTGGAAGTTAAATGGTAATAACACAGGCACAAATAATGCTGTTTACACAAACAGCAACCTGTTTAACGGAGACCAGGTAACCTGTATGCTCACAGCAAATAATACTGCCTGCCCTTCATCACCAGTGTCTTCTAACATAATAACAATGCTGGTTAAAAATTTACCTGTTATTTCTATAAGCCCCGCCAATGCATCAGTGCCAGCCGGTAGCCAGGTACAGCTTACCGCTACAGTAAACACACCGGTTAATTTGTTTCAATGGTCGCCACCCGGCCTGCTGGTAAACCCTTTTAGCATCAATCCGCTTACAAAACCGTTAGACTCAAACACTACTTTTTTCCTCAGCGTAACTGATACAGCAGGGTGTACAAACAATAAAATGGTAGAAATAAAAGTGTACAACATTTTACAAATGCCTGCTGCCTTTACTCCTGATAACAATGGCCTTAATGATATTTTCAGAATTCCGCCTGGTGTGCCGCTTATCCTTTCCGATTTTTCTGTGTATGACCGCTGGGGCAACCGGGTTTTTACAACTACCGATATAACAAAGGGATGGGATGGAAATTTTTCAGGAAAACCTTTTAATACCGGGGTGTTTGTTTATATTATCAGCGGGGTTTTGCAAGGAAAAAAAGTCTTTTTAACGGATAGTTTTACATTGATCCGTTAAGTATCATTTATGAAGTAATATCCTGGAGTTTAATGGGCATAAGGTGCTAAAATTAAACATTTCTAAAAAAACACAAGTGACCCCAAAATCATTTCGTTTTCTTGCCCCGGTTCGTCTCCACTAACCGAAATTCTGCAAAATAAAAAGTTGTTGTAAATTAGTTAACCCTACACCATTAAATTTAAAAAACTGCCAATGGATTAATACAGAAAGCTTCCGAACAGTTATGGTCGGAGACCAGACGGCGGCAACTGTTCATTTTTCCTGTATATATATTTATTTAAACGAAATTAATTTGTAATTTCAGTGAACTGAAAGTATTTATTTTAGTGAACATTTAATTTGCACTAGTATGGCTACAAAAAAGAAAGCAGCAAAGCCTGCTAAAAAAGGAAAGACATCAGCTAAGAAACCGCTTTCTCCTTAAGAAAATTGGTGTGCGTATTAGTCCGCCGGGCGGACCTGGGTCCGGAGTTTCCAATGCTTCTGGAATGGGGGGCTGACCTTATTAAAAAAACTGTTCATTTTCTCTGTATATATTTATTTAAGCGAAATTAATTTGTGGTTTCATTGAACTGAAAGTATTTATTTTTCTTACCATTTAAATACACTTGTATGGCTACAAAAAAGAAAGCAGCAAAGTCTGCTAAAAAAGGAAAGACATCACCTAAGAAACCGCTTTCTCCTAAGAAAATTGCTGTACGTATTCGCCGGAGCGATGATAATTCTACAGGTTAAAAACCGGCGCTTATTGTTACTATAAAATCCACCCCGACAAATGTGCAGCCACCTACGGCATGCTTTACTGCCACATTCCTTCTTAGAAAGATAGAAGTTCTTGTTTGACTTGCATACAAAAAAATTGATTGCTGCTAAAACCGAGCCCAGGTTAATAGTTTGAAATTTCATAAATTAGGCTTAAATTACAAGTGTTGTTGTCTGCCCAAAACTAACCCCCTCCTCAGCACTATGCAATTCGATAAAGATGTATTTATCAGTTATGCTCACCTCGATGACAAACCTTTGGACGAAGGTGCAAAGGGCTGGATCACCGATTTTCATACTCTGCTGGAAACAAGGCTTGAACAAACCATCGGGCATGAAATACTTATCTGGCGGGATGAAAAGCTTACAGGCAATGAAGTTTTTGCCCCCGAGATCGAGTCGCAACTTCCCTCATTAAAATTAATGGTTGCTGTTATTACCCCACGATACCTCGTCTCCGACTGGTGTAAGCGGGAGCTGGGTGCGTTTTATAAAGCGGCGTTGGATAGCGGGGGCATCAGCATCGGCAACAAATCACGCATCTTTAAAATAGTTAAAACCCCGGTTGACAGAGAAGTGATCGAAAATCTGCCTGAAGGAATACACCAGGTTTTTGAAGAAATACTGGATTACAAATTCTATTTCCAGGAGCCCGCAACCGGCAAATTCAGGGAATTAAGCCGCCATAATTGGGTGGATAACAAGATCCGGCAGGAATATATGAATAAGCTTGATGATGTGGTGCAGGACATGGCCAACCTGATCAAACTACTGAACAGGGCGGAAGAACCTCTCGTGGAAAAAAAGAAGATATACCTGGCTGAAACAACCTACGACCTGCAACTATACCGCGATAACCTGGTGAGGGAACTGGAGGAGGCCAACTTCATCGTGTTACCCAACAAAAAACTCTCGTTGCTGGTTGATAAATTTAATGCGGAAGTAGAAGCTTGTATGGACCAGAGTATATTATCGCTTCACATGATAAGCCCTACAAATTATGCAGTTCAGCCGGAAGGTATTGATAGGTCTATCGTGATCCTTCAAAATGAAATTGCCGCAAAAAATTCTGACACAAAAAATTTAAAAAGACTAATCTGGATTCCCCCTGCCGCTGCAAATACTGTAACCAATGAAAAAATGATGGCCCTTCAGCAGTCATTTGTGCAGGAGCTTAAAAACAATCCCGACATTCAAAAAGGAGCCGATATACTGGAAGGGCCGCTGGAAGCATTCAAGCTTACTGTATTTGATACCATTAAAAGGATCAACGCGGAAGAAAAGGCAAAAAAAGACATTGCCGTCATGGTGGCTGGTTCCACTCCTGTTCGGGAAAAAAAGGAAACCAAACTGGTTTACCTGGTTTGCGATCAGCGTGACCTGGACGATACCCGGCAGCTGGAAGATCACTTAACCGACCAGGGATTTGAAATGCTGCTCCCTGTTTTTGATGGCGACCAGGCACAACTGCGCCAGGCACATCTCGACAATTTGAAAATTTGCGATGCCGTGATCGTTTATTACGGTTTGGGAAACTATCGCTGGGTGGGCAGTATGAAAAGCGACCTGATGCGGCTGCCTGCCATGGGCCGCACAAAACCGCTGGAGGAAAAGGTTATTTACCTGGCGGGTCCGGCAAACCCGGATAAAGAAAAATTCAAATCAAATGATATTGAAATTATAAACGGGCTTGAGGGTTTTAAACCGGAGCTTTTTGATCTATTTATTAAAAATATGAAATGAATTTATAATCAAAACTAATAACCCCCATATTCAATATAGCAATCCCTTTGTAGGGTTGAAGGCTTTTGAAGAAAGTGATGACTATCTTTTTTTCGGGCGTAACAAGGAAATTGATGACCTGTTAAAACAATTCGCTGTAAACCGTTTCCTGGCTGTTATCGGTTCATCGGGCAGCGGCAAATCATCCCTGGTAAAATCGGGCATGCTGCCAAATATATACGGCGGTTTTATGAAGGCAGGCAGCAACTGGCGGGTGGCGCTGATGCAACCTGGTGAAAACCCTGTTGGCTACCTGGCCAAAGAGCTTGCCAGGGAAGGCGTGTTGTATGCCGATCTCAAAAATTCAGATATCCCAATTGATTCAGTAATAGAATCAAGACTGCGCCGAAGTGAAAATGGTTTAGAGCTTGTTTATGCTGATGCCCATTTACCTACAGGTGAAAATTTACTGATCGTGGTTGATCAGTTTGAAGAACTGTTCCGTTTCAGCAAGTATGAAAAAGATAATAAACTGGGCAAGAGCGATGCCATGCATTTTGTACAGATACTGCTTAATGCGTCAATGCAGCAGGAATGCCCAATTTATGTATTGCTAACCATGCGTTCCGATTTTTTGGGCGATTGCGCCGAGTTCAGGGGCCTGCCCGAAGCAATCAATAACGGTCAGTACCTGGTTCCCAGGATGACCCGTGATGAGATTCGGGAAGCCATCACCGGGCCGGTTGCCGTAAGCGGGGCTACCATCAGCCAGCGCCTTGTTACAAGATTGCTGAACGATATCAACAACGATACAGATCAGCTACCGGTTTTGCAACACGCCATGATGCGTACCTGGGATGCCTGGTTCAAAAGAAACCTGCTTGAGTCGCCCATCGACTTTGAAGACTATGAAAAGATAGGGACGATGAAATCCGCTTTATCACAGCATGCCGATGAAATTTATGCTGAACTCAGCACTGAAAGAGAGGAACAGATTTGCGGGCTGATGTTTAAGGCATTAACCGATACCTCGGCTGATCTCAGGGGAATAAGAAGGCCCAGGAGCATTACAGATCTCTGTTTACTTACCGACGCAACACAGGCAGAAATAAAAAAGCAGGTTGAAATTTTTCGGAAACCCGGACGTACTTTTTTAATGCCTTCGCCAGGAATTGAACTGACCGATGATACCATCATTGATATTTCACATGAAAGCCTGATGCGTATCTGGCTGCGGCTGATTAACTGGACTGAAGAGGAAGCCCGGAGCGGTGCCCTGTACATGCGTTTGGCCAGTTCGGCGCAATTAAAAGAAATTGGCCAGCGGGGATTACTTAAAAACCCTGAATTAGACATTGCATTACAATGGAAGGAAATAAACAACCCCACAGCAAAATGGGCTGAAGGATTTAAAGCCAGCTTTGAAAAAACAATGGCTTACCTGGAAGAGAGCAAAAATGAAGACCTGGAGGAGAAGAAAATACTGGCGCAAAAAGAAGCTACACGCAAAAGATTGGTAAGAACCATTTTTGGTTTACTGGCCTTGCTGGTAATTGCCGGCCTTGTTGCTTCATTTATTTTTAATAATAAAAAAAATGAGGCTTTAAAATCAGAAAGAGATGCGCTGAATTCAGAAATAAAAGCTTTAGATGCCAGGAATGCAGCACTAAGAAGCGATAGTTTAAGAGGGGTAGCACTAACTATAGCAAAGCAAATGGAAAGTCTTGCCAAATTAGCAAGAGATACCGCATTAAATGCGAAGGAAAGAGCCGACATCAGCGCTAAAATTGCCAAATTAAAGGAAAGGGAAGCAAATACAAGTGAACAAATAGCCAGAACAGAAAGAGACAATGCCGAAACCCAAAGAAATAAAGCTGAACAGCTTAAAGAAGAAGCAACAGAAAATGTATATAAAAATGCTCCAAGTGAATATGCCCGGCTTATACGTGAAGGGCCATCGGATATAAAACGAATACGGGCAGAGGATTTTGATTTAAAACTTACAGCCTATACACAACACCTGGAATTGCTGGGGCCTAAAATAATGGCAACAAATGACCCGGAGGCAGCGGCTAAATATAACAATTTGATGAACAGGCTTTATTATAATAATGACCTGTACGAAAAAATTTATAGCTGTATTGATGATACCAAAGAAGCCCCCCTGAAACGAAAGCTTTTTACTACTGACGTGCCGGCTAAAACAGCAATGGACGACGAACCTGACCGGAATGACCAGGCTTACATAACTATCCGTAATGAAATGCAGCAATCCGGCAGAACAATAAATAAATACCTGGAAGATAAAAAAGATCAACGGGTTATTTGTACCACTAATGATAACTGGATATATGTTTACAACCATGTTAAAAATGTAGTAAACCGCGAAAACGCAATACCCATGGGGGCCCCGGTTACTGCATTAGATTACAACTCCGAAAAAAATATTATTTATTTTGGTTTGGAAACCGGCAATATCGGCTATATAAGATATAATAAGGACAAAAAAAATCAACCGGTTTTTGAAAATGCGCTGGGTACAGCGGTAATTGCCATCCAGTTTTTTAAAACTGCTGTAAAGGGCAACTTAAAATACTTTTTATTGGCTGCCGGTAAAAAAAGTTCGGTACAACTTTATGAGCTGGATGAGAATTCTTTGGTTCCCGATAAAAAGTTGTTGGGCAATATACTTCCCCAAAAAAACCTGGGCGTACTGATTGGTGCCCGGTTTGACGCCAAATCGCAACTTGTGCTGATAAAGGGCCAGTTGCCCAAATCAAATTCCCCTACTTTTTATTCCTGGAACCCCTTTACTGCACTGGTGCTGGATGAATACAAAAAATATAAAAATGAGCCTAAGTATTTCGATGCAACTAAAATTTATTGAACATGAAAAAAATATTTTTGGTCACTATTCTTGCGTTATTAATATTTAATGCACAGTTATTTGCTCAGTGCAGCATTACTTTAGCCTCCGGATCGGGCGCTAAAAATCAAAGCCGTTGCAGAACCGAAGCTATTGCTACAATTGTTTTTGATATTTCAAATCTTGCCATATCAGGTTCAGTTACAGGGTTGCCAACCGGAATAAGCGCAAATGTAAATTTGAATGAAGATAAAATTACTATCTCTGGCAGCTCTAATGCAGCGGGCACCTATAATTACCAGGTAAAAACAACTTGTTTTATTGGTTTTGGTACAATTACAACAACTACAACTGGAACCATAACAATAAAAGCCTACAATACTATTACGTTAACTTCTGCTGCGGGTACAAATGCACAAACTATTAATATATGCGGCCAACCCGTTCCCATTGCTAATATTACTTATTCAACTACCGGTGCAACGGGAGCAACAGTAACAGGTTTACCAAATGGGATAAGTGGCAGTTGGGCAAACAACCAGGTTACTATCAGTGGTGCTTCACAGAGTTTAGGAACATATAATTATACAGTCACTTCAACTGGCGGCTGCCCAAACGTAACAAGAACGGGAACTATTACCGGAAACAACGGATGCCAGGGTAACCTTTGCGAAATTATCTTGACTTCTCCTCCCGGAACAAATTCACAAACGGCTTGTATCAATTTACCAATTGCTAATATTACTTATTCTGATGGCGCGTCTCCAGCAAATCCAACAGTAACTGGTTTACCTCCTGGGGTAAACTGGAGTTTTGCAAACAACCAGGTTTTAATAAATGGCGCACCTCAGGCTACAGGAACATATATCTATGTTGTTAAAGACGACAATTGTAGTATTGATGTTGCAATCGGCACTATAACTGTAACTTCCGGTCAGCCTAATACCATTACCTTAACTTCTGCCGCGGGAAGTAATGCACAAACTACTTGTATCAATTTTCCGATAATCGAAATCAGATATACCACCACCGGTGCAACAAATGCAACAGTAACTGGTTTACCTACGGGGGTAACCGGCAGTTGGTCAAACAACCAGGTTTTAATAAATGGCACCCCTCAGGATACAGGAACATATAATTATAAAGTTACATTGACCGGCGGTTGTGGCCCGGCTGTTTTGACAACCGGAACAATAATGGTTCCAATATTGCAGGTGGAGCAACCTGATGAACAGGTGGTATGCGACAAGGATAATGCTTTAGATGTATTATTTACAGGATCTCCTCCCAATGCACCTTTTTATACTTACTCATGGACAAACAGTAATACAACCATCGGCCTGGGTTCTTCTGGCATAGGAAATATTCCCGGTTTTGTAGCAACTAATAATGATTCGGTTCCGGTATCGGCAACCATTACAGTTACCCCTCGCTTTATTGGTAATGGTACAACATGCGAAGGCAATCCAAAAAGTTTTACCATAACTGTAAATCCATCACCAAATGCAAGTATCGCACCCCCTTCACAAACTATTTGCACAGGTTCCTCTATAACACCCATAGTATTGACCAGTTCTACCACTGGTACAAACTATATATGGAACAGATACAGCACCCTCAACCAGGTAATTGAGGCAACTGGTGTTGGCGATATTATCAGTGGGCAATTGACAAACCCGGGCAATATGCCGGATACAAAAATTTATATTGTCTTACCAAGAGCTCAGGGTTGTATTGGAGAAATAATCATTGCTCCTGTTGTGGTTAACCCAATGCCCCAGGTAGATAGCATTGCAAATCCAACACAAACAAAATGCAGTGGATCACTCATTTCGCCAATTGTCTTCGGTAGCCATGTGTCGGGAACAACCTATACATGGAGGAGAGACAATGGCTATTTAACCGGTGGTAATGTAAGGGGCCTTGATTCTACGGGCAATGGAAATATCAGCGGAATATTAATCAACATAACTAATGCTCCTGTATTAGTAACATTTACGATAACACCTTCGGCAAATAATTGTCAGGGTCCGTCGGTCACAGCAACTGTGCTGGTATATCCGCAGTTAACCGTATCTGCTTCGCCTGCTTCACAAACAAAATGTTCTAACACGCCAATCAACACAATTGTACTATCGGGTAATTCTGTTGCCGGGGTAATAAATAACTGGACAAGGGATAATACAGGATCAGTAACAGGTATTCCAGCAAACGGTTTTGGTAATATAGTAGGAACCCTGACTAATACAACAACTTCATCTGTAACAGTAACATTTACCATTACCCCAACCGCAAATGGTTGCCAGGGTACGCCAATCACTGCTGCTGTGCTTGTAAATCCAAAACCAACGGTGGACACCGTGTTCAACCAGGTGCATTGTAACGGAGCCATAACCACGGCTGTGTTTCTGAATGGGGCAGTTCCGGGTACACTATTTAACTGGACAAACAGCAATGCAACTATCGGCCTTGCAGCCAGCGGGATTGGTAATATTCCTGCATTTACAGCCGTGAACCTGACAAATTTGGTGCAGGTAGCTACAATCACCATAACTCCATCTGCCAACGGTTGCAATGGTAATTCAAGGAGTTTTACAATTACAGTTAACCCAATACCAATAGTTGACACAGTGCCCAGCCAGGTAGTGTGTAACGGTTCGCCAACTGTAGCAGTAAGCTTTACAGGAGCTGTGGTTGGTACCATCTATAACTGGACAAATAGCAATACTTCTATTGGCCTCGGGGCCAGTGGCACAGGTAATATCGCCAGTTTTCCCGCTACCAATGCCGGTATAACCCCAATAACCGGTACTATCACTGTAAGACCGGTATTTACCAATGGCGGGGTAAGTTGTACAGGCACGGCCAGGACTTTTAATATCACCGTTAACCCTACACCAACGGTTAACCAGTCGGCCAATGACACTGTATGCGTCGGTACTGTAAAAACAGTAATCTTTACAGGTGCTGTAGCCGGTACGGTATATAACTGGACCAACAGCAATACCGCGATAGGATTAGCTGGCTCAGGTGCCGGTATTATCAGCTTTGCAGCTACCAATACCACGGCAGCCCCGATAAACGCAAACATCAACGTAACACCGGTATTTACCAATGGCGGAATAACCTGCACAGGAACCCCAACCAGCTTTACAATTACTGTTAACCCCACGGCTGCCATAAATCCTGTAACCAGCCAGGTACGTTGTAACGGGGCCTCAACTGCTGCGGTTATTTTCAATAGTCCCGCTTCTGGCGGAGTGGCCACATTCAATTGGACAAACAGTAACCCAGGTATTGGCCTTGCGGCATCCGGAACAGGTAATATCGCATCGTTCACAACCACTAACCCAACGAATACGCCAATAGTTGCCACAATAAAGGTGAAAACAAGCTTTTCAAATGGTAGTGTAAGTTGTACCGGTGACTCTACCAGCTTCACCATCACGGTAAACCCAACACCAAAGGTTGATACGATCGCCAATTTAATATTCTGCAACCGTGATAGTATTCCCAGGATCAACTTCAGCAGCCTTACTCCTGGTGCTTCATTTACCTGGACATCAAGCAGAAGTATAGGTTTTGGTACAAGTGGAGGTGGCTTTATTTCATCATCTGTTGCAAATAATACGGGTGATACTCCGGTTATTGCTACAGTTAGGATGAGTATTACTGCCAATAATTGCACGGGACCCGACCGGACTTTTACAATAACTGTTAATCCATCGCCCCCAAAACCTAATTTCAGATCGCTGTCCCAATACCCGGATAATACTGTATTGAATCTATGCAAGGGTGCTGAAAATATAAACTTTAATGTGATTGCCCCGGCCGCAGGTGTTTCTTATCTGTGGAGCTCAGATCTGCCAAATGTTTCCATTAAGAACTCCAATGATCCAAATACAGTTATTTCCTTTCCGGATGCGGGCACATATCGTATAAAAGTAGTGGCAACTAATAATTTATATTCAAATAGCTGTAAGGACAGCGTTACCCAAACAGTGATTGTGGACGCCTCTTCCGGTATAGATAAACGAAAAATATTTTTAAAACAACCCGGTAACCTGCTCATCTATCCTGATAATACAATGAACACAGTAGACGGATATCAGTGGGGCTATGATTTGCTTTTGAAACCTCCACCGAACCCGGTTTATGGGGCACCTGTTCCAGTGCCGGCACAGGTTTACCAATTCTTTGTACCTTCAAGCAGGGCTATTGTTAATAATGAGCTGGACACTTTTAAATATGCTTTTTGGGTATTATTGCGAAAAGGCCGCTGTTATTCACGGGTGTATTACAATGGCCCTTATGCCAATTTTTGGAATGGTATTGCTCCGCCTGAAACTAATACCGTTGAGTTGAAAGTATTCCCCAACCCCAATAACGGAGATTTTAATATTGCCCTGAACGGGAATATTTATGGAGATATGCAGGCAAAAATTTACAATGCGCTGAGGCAGGTTGTTTTTTCTAAACAATTTACAAAAAGAATACCCGATATAGTTGAGCGGTTAACACCAGTTAATTTAGCAAGCGGGCTATACTACCTGGAAATAAACAGCAGTGACCTGAAAAAAGTGACAACCCGTTTTATTGTTCAACACTAACCCATAACAGCTATGAAATATAAGTTTGTTTTGCTGATTGTTTTATTTCCGGCGCTGGCCAGGGCGCAAAGGGCTCCCAATATAGATTCACTGGTAAACAATGTGCTTGAAGAGTTAAAATTATCCTGGACACTGGGTGTTGACAGTAACAGCAATACAGTAGACATAGGAATATATAATAAATTTAAAAAACTATTTGATATTAACGCCACGGTAGATGATGAGCTTAATATTCAGTATATACCCGGGAAGGGGAAAGGTACCTACAGCATAAATCCAATTCCTGCAGACTTTGATGTGTATGCACATGATGTGGCATTGCAGGTAAGCAAGTTCAGGATTGATTCGGTTATCAAAGAAGAAAAACACTTCTTTAATAACTCCATTACCTGTGACATACAGCGGATGATCTTTATTGAAAAACCGGCAAAGTATGTATTAAAAGATGCCC
>JANNYY010000350.1:0-1699 GCA_031410355.1 Chitinophagaceae bacterium
TCATGATCATCTGTATTGGGTGTAAAGCGAATCTCCTTAACCTCGCTGGTCTTCGATTTCGCTTTCATTTCCTTCTTCTTCTTCTTTTCTTCGTAGAGGAATTTATTGTAGTCAATGATCTTACAAACGGGAGGTTTGGCACCGGGAGAAATCTCTACAAGATCCAGTTCCTGCTCTTTGGCAATTTTAATTGCTTCGGCAAGTGAATAAACACCTGGTTCTAAATTTTCGCCAACCAGGCGCACTTCAATTGCTCTTATCATGTGGTTGGTACGATGTTCCTGTTGTTGTTCTTTTTTAAAGCGGGGGTTAAAGGTACCCCGGGGTCTGGGTGGAAATGCCATTTATTTTTTTTAGTTTACAATGTTGTTTTTTTGCTACGAGGACAAAAGAGGAAAAGAAAATCCTGTTTTATTCCTTCAAAGCTTTCAGCAAATTATTTATTTAAAGTTATAAATCCAAAAGAAAATTAATGTCTTAAGAAAATTCTTAAAAAAATAATATGCTATTCTGCTGCCCTGTTTTTTATTTCTGTTGATATATCCTGTACAAATTCTTCAATTAACTTGGCTCCTAAATCGCCTTTGCCCTGCCTGCGAACGGCTACTTTACCTTCATTCATTTCCTTCTCTCCAATCACAAGCATGTAAGGCACTTTGGCAACTTCTGTATCACGTATCTTCTTACCTATTTTTTCACTCCTGTCATCAATTTCAGCACGAATATCAGCTTTTTTAAGCGTTTGCAGAATTGTATTTGCATAATCCATAAACTTATCGCTGATAGGAAGTATCTTAACCTGCAGCGGCGCTAACCATGTTGGGAATTTTCCTGCATAATGTTCCAGCAAAAATCCAATAAACCTTTCATGTGTACCCAATGGCGCCCTGTGAATGATCAATGGCACTTCCGGGTGATTATCTTTATTGGTAAAACTAAGTTTAAAGCTTTGGCCCTGCGCAAAATCAACCTGGTTGGTAGCTAACGTAAATTCTTTACCTATGGCACTCCATATCTGCACGTCAATCTTAGGACCATAAAATGCAGCTTCATTTTGTACCTCTACAAAAGGAGTATTGGTATCAATTAAAACCTTGCGTACCATGTCCTCAGTTTCCTTCCAAAGCTCAGGTTCATTTACATATTTTTGACCCAGTTTTTCAGGGTCGTGCAGGCTAAGGCGCATCACATATTTATCTACCCCAAATATTTTAAAATACTTGATATACATTTCATTTACAGCCCTGAATTCCTGGGCAAACTGTTCTTTCGAGCAATAAATATGTGCGTCATTCATGTGCAGGCAGCGGACGCGCATCAGGCCAAATAATTCTCCGCTTTGTTCGTATCGATAACAGGTGCCATATTCTGCAATGCGGTAAGGGAGGTCTTTATAACTCTTTTGCTCCGCATCAAATATTTTATGATGATGAGGACAGTTCATGGGTTTTAGGTAATATTTTTCACCGTCCATTTCCATTGGCGGAAACATACTCTCCGCATAATATGGCAGATGCCCACTCGTGAGGTACATGCTTTCTTTTGCAATATGTGGAGTCACCACTCTTTTATAACCTGCTGCTGCTTCTGTTTCTTTGGCAAGTTTTTCCAATTCTTCAATTATCACAGTGCCATTGGGCATCCATAAGATGAGGCCCGAGCCAACGTTATCATCCACCGTATAAATGCCCAGCTCTTT
>JANNYY010000351.1:0-7682 GCA_031410355.1 Chitinophagaceae bacterium
AAATTCCAGAATGCATGCACATCCTGCTGCAGCCTTCTTACAACCAGGTACGAACCTTTAGCGGCCCATTTTGGAAAATTAGTTGCCGGCGGAGCAGGATGATAAAGATGCTCCGGGTTTTGCCTTTGTTCTCCCAATAAAAATTGGCCCGGCCATGCAAGCAATTGCCCCGGTTTCGCAAAAAACAATCTTCTTGAATCAGAATTTGCAAAATAACGCGGGGTAATATAATCGCCGGGAGCGGTGGAAAGTTTGCCTCTTATTCCGGGTTGCGAAATGCCATCTTTAAAACCAAAGTGTTCGTGCCCACGGAATTTGCCGGGCAGTGTGTCACCACGCTGGTGGCAAATCAGCGTCATGCCAGAATCCTTTGCCTTTTTATTTATTAAGTCACAGGTTTCATCAAGCAGGGCAGGACTATCAGATGCAACTATTATAATAATGTCGGCTTCATTATTTGTACCTCCTACAACCCATTTGGATGGATGCTCCTTATGAGCGGGATCTACCGGGTCGCCAAGATAACCGGATCGTTGTGCAAGGCCCTGCCGGAAACTTTGATCGCCAAAAGAATCGGCAGATTTCAAACTGTCTAATAATGCAATGGCGCGATGAGAAAAGGCAATATTTATCCAGGTAGAGGTAAGTAAGGTAATGGATTCACCTACCCTCATTTTCAGGGAGCGGAACAAACGCCGGAATGCCAGGACTTCCTCCATTGAAGCCAGGTAAGGTATTATCCATTCTAAAAAGCTCTTGGCTTTTTTTGTGTTGCCAATGTTGTAAAAGAGAAAGTGCTGGTGGTCTTTATTAAAGCCGGGTATGATATTACCCTGTATGTCGTCCTGTTCGGTTGACGTATATACAGGTTCGGGATCAGATCCCGGTACGTCCTCTTCAACATTTGGCGTTAAGATAGGAATTCTTATGTTTTTTGTTTCCTCAGCCTGAGCTAATTTAAAATCTGCTACCAGCTTTTGAACCGTTCTCTTATTAATTTTTACAGATGAAATATTTACTTCTTTCATGTTGTTGTTTAATTTAGCGCCAGCTTGTTTTTAGAAGTTTTTTATACTTAGCTTTTTTTTATAGTGCCCATGGTGCCTGCAAGTGTTACTGTAATGTGTTCTGCCAGTTGGCCTCCATACTTTATCCTGCGTCCGCCAATCTTCAGGTCTCCAACCACAAAGCCTAACGAAGCAGGAACCTCATATTCCAACCGCAATACCATTCCGGGTACACCCCTTACAATTCGCCAGTAATTTCCTGCCGGGCTGCCATCAGGATTTGTAATGCCGCTATTTTCCCAACCTGCTATATATAAGCCAACCGGATTTTTTAAGCTTACATAAAACCCTTTGCGAATGCGCATGTGTGTGTCAAAAGAAATTCTCGGATCAGCAGAAGTAACCTGTCCTGCAAGGCCAGGCTTTGCCTCATAATTATCGCTGAAAGGAGCAGGCGACTTTACTGAATCTCTTGAAAGCCCGATTGCGGCGTTAAACGAATTTGCAGGATGGATATAATGAACAATGCCCTCGGTAGTATTCCATTTGTTGAATTTGTTGTACACACCATTCTTATGTAAATCTGCTTCAACTACCGCAGGGCTTACCAGTTTTTGATACAGGCTTAATACGGCAGCCCTGTCAACATCCCAGAGTTGTTCGTAATAGTCTGAAGTTTCGGTAACAAAACTAACTTTCGTGATCATGTCATTTTTGCGGTCCACCTTCCATTCAAAGTATTCAATTTGAGGCATACGCTTTTTTACATCAGCATCAGCGGCAATAAATGCCCCGGTCCTGTCCCCATTGCCTGATCCGCTAAGCATTAGTTGGCGGGGAAAACCCATCCATGTCATCAATTTTTCAGCAGTAATAGTTACATCAACTTTTGCAGGGTTATAATAAGCGCCACCTCCATCTCCCTTTTTTGTGTTACCCGTTAATCCGGAAATAAAAGCACTCCAGTTTTTGTAAAAAGGCGAACCATCAGGAACATCTTTTAAAAATGCAGGTGTATCAAACTGTGCAAGAATTGGCATACAATATTAGTTTCAATTTTTTCATACGTTGTAAAGCTGAAGCGGGTAAAATACATAAAACACTTTATGATTGCAACTTTTCAACCCAAATTTCTCATACCCTGTCAGAAGCTTTTTAAATAGGTAAAAAATGTATTAAATTCGTAATGGAGTCTGACGATTCCAGGAAACATTTACTGATTATTAGCTTTATATTTTGAGACTTGTAATCAGCATTCATTTTTCACAATTAAAAATTAAGTCAAATGGCAAAAGCAATCAAAAAAGCGGAAGAAACAACGGTAAAAGTATCTAACATAAGCCCCGCTGCTATGAAGGTTATTTTAGCAAAAGTAAAAGGCGCACCAGATCCCGGTGGACCACGTTCGGGTGAACCTTTTGTAAAAGGACCAACGGGCTTTGAGCAGAGTGGAGATTTTATTAAGTTTATTTTGTCTGAGGGCAAATCTATGTCCTTACCAGGCAACTCATTTAAAATAACTGCCGACATTGTAAAGGATATAAGCGCTGGTAAACAAGGCCTGTAAGGAAGAACAACGAATATCATCTTGCACGGTTTAAAACCGGCATTGCAAATTATTATCGTATGTGGCACCCGCAAAAAGTTCAGTTCGTTGTTAAGCTTACCAAATTGTGCAACCTCAGGTGCAAATATTGTTATGAGTACCCCTACCTGGGTGACGCTGCTAAAATGGAATTGCCCGGGATAGAAAAGATGCTTCACAATATTGCAAAAGGGTTGAGCGATCATGCTGTGAAGGAATGCGAATTTATTTTACACGGGGGTGAGCCGCTATTATTATCCGCTGAATATTTCAGGGCCATTTATGCAAAGCAAAAAGTGATACTGGGAAATGCGGGCATCGCATTTTATAATGTTATTCAAAGCAATCTTACCAACTTAAAAGAAGAACATATTCAATTGATAAAGGATGAGATTATTTCCCACATCGGTGTATCAATAGACCTGTTTGGCGATGAGCGTGTGAACATAGCCGGCAAGAATATGGATGATAAAACTTTGCAGAATATGGACAGGTTGGCTAAGGCGGGTATTGGTTTCGGCGCTATTTCGGTATTGAGTAAAAAGACCGCTCCGCATATCAAAAAAATGTTCAGTTTCTTTAGCCAATCCAATATACCATGGCGTATTTTGCCAATTGACCTGGTGGGTTTTGATGGCCAGCATGATAATAATGTACTCACGGCCGATGAAATTTGTACCGTTTTTAAAACATTGTTTGAAGAGTGGCTCCAATCAGAGAATGCCATAAAACTGGAACCTATCAATGAATATATTGATGCTGCCATCGCCTCAATAAACAACCGCACTGGTAAACATAAGTTTGATAAAGAAACCGAGGACAGCCTGTTTGTAGTGAATACTAATGGCGATGTATATTCAGAGGCAGATGCGTACAATGCAAACTTCAGCTACGGCAATATTTTTATTGACCCATTTGATCAATTGCTCTCTTCGCCCGGCCACAAGCGTGCCATAGCAAGGGCGAATCTTATTACAAGTTCCACCTGCGGGCATTGTATTCACTACGGCTATTGTAACGGTTTTAGAATGGCCGAATCCACAACAGAAAAATTATACTGGCATAAAGACGGTAATATTTCCTGTGCTGTTATCAGGCCCATGATCGACTATATTAAAGACCGGCTGCAGGAAGAAAAGGTAATGAAGATATATGATTCAGCATTTAGTTTGGATTAAAGCAGCGCCGAAAATAAACACATTGAGTGCCGAATTATCCAGACAAATTTTTAAAAAGCCGTCTCATTTTTAAATAAGACGGCCTCATTTTATCACATTTTATTTTTTTGAACCTGTTCTTTTCTCTTGCTTTTCTGTATGGCTGTCCTCTGCTTCATCAATAGAATGTGATTCTCTTAATGTTTCAGATTTCTGGGAGAGGTCACTTAGTTTACCATAATATTTCTGGATTATTTTCAGGTCATCTTCCGAAATATTCTCCACATTCACCAGCCGGTTACTGGCCAGTTCGTGCGAGGCTACCAGTTCATTTAATTTTAACTGTATGGCAAGAGAATCTTTGTTTTGCGATTTTTGTATAAGGAATACCATAAGAAAAGTTATGATCGTTGTTCCTGTATTGATAACGAGTTGCCAGGTTTCAGAATAACCGAACAATGGCCCTGTTGCAGCCCACGCTAACACAATGCAGAATGCCCCTAAAAAAGCGGGCGTAGTGCCTGCGGCTTTACTTACCCAACTGGCAAATCTTTCAAAAAAACCTGGTTTTTTTTGCTGCTTACTTGTTTCTTTTTTCATGAAGTTGTATTTATATAAAAAAAAATTAAAACAGAAAAAGATCTATGCAGGAACTTTCCTTGCTTTTTCTCTCTCCCAAAAACGATGTTGAGCAATGGCTTTGATGAAGCGGCCAGCTAACTTTTTAGTATCATTACCTGTGATCACACCTTCTGACTGATCATCATGCGCCGGTAATTTATTACTGAAATTGGTTGCCTGCAAAACCTGTATTCCGTCTGCATCTGCAGCAATTGCCTTGCAGTGCTTAAAAGCTTCGTTTAAAAAATGAAGTGCATCAGGTTCAGCTTTTAAAGCCGCAATACTGTTTTTACCACACGGCACATATACCGCATCATACAATACCGATGCAGCAGTAAGAAAACTTTGATCAACAGGTATGGCTTTTCCATCTATTGCTTTTATATTTCCCTGGTGGGGCGCTATTATTTCCACCATAGCTTTTTGGGCCAGCAAAGCATTTTTAACTGTATTCAATGATGCCGCATCAACACCATCAGCAGCTAACACTGCAATTTTACGGGTTTTAATATTGTCTTTTATGGTATTGGCCATGCTTAAGGCAGCAGAAGATGCCAAAGAACTTTTTTTGATCAATGGCTGGTATCGCTTTGTATCTCCATCTGCCGGTACGCCTTCGTTAACGGGCTTAGATTTATCACTTATTGTTAAACCGAGTGCAGGGGCTACTTTAGCAGCTAATCCTTTATCTACATACAGTAAGGTTCGTAACATGCGCTCCCGAATGGCAGGCGTTTGCAGTTTGCCCAATTCAAAACTCAATGCATTTACAATATGATCTTTTTCATGATCGCTCTGGCTGTTGAAAAATAAAGTTGCCTGGCTAAAATGATCAAAAAAACTATCACTGCGTTCCCGTATTTTATGTGCATCAATTTTTTCGGCATGAGAGGTAAAGCCGCCCTGCATTTGTCCCGCCTGAAAAGGACAGCCACCACCTAATGAATTAGGGCTGTAGCTTGTTTTACCCCTGTTAATGGTTTGGCGCATTAAACCATCACGCTGGTTGTTGTAAACAGAAACCACTGGCCGGTTGATGGGTATTTCATGAAAATTTGGCCCGCCCAGCCTCAGCAATTGTGTATCAGTATAAGAAAATAAACGGCCCTGCATTAATGGATCGTTTGTAAAATCTATACCAGGTACAATATTCCCAACATGAAAAGCTACCTGTTCTGTTTCTGCAAAAAAGTTATCGGGGTTGCGGTTCAATGTCATTTTACCAATACGTTGTACCGGCACCAATTCTTCCGGAATTAATTTTGTAGGATCCAGCAAGTCAAAATCAAACTTATGTTCATCAGCTTCGGGTACTACCTGTATGCCAAATTCCCATTCCGGAAAATTTCCGCTTTCAATAGCTTCCCACAAATCACGGCGGTGAAAATCAGAATCTTTGCCGGAAATTTTCTGCGCTTCGTCCCAGGCTACCGAATGTACACCCAGCAATGGTTTCCAATGAAATTTTACAAAACTGGCTTTACCTTTTGCATTTATTAAGCGGAAGGTATGTACTCCAAATCCTTCCATCATGCGCAAACTGCGTGGTAAGGCACGGTCGCTCATTGCCCACATGATCATGTGGGTACTTTCGGGCATCAGCGATATAAAATCCCAGAATGTATCGTGTGCTGAAGCCGCCTGTGGCATTTCATTATCGGGTTCGGGTTTTACTGCATGTATCAGGTCCGGGAATTTCATCGCATCCTGTATAAAAAAAACAGGCATATTATTGCCCACCAGGTCAAAATTTCCTTCCTGTGTATAAAATTTTACAGCAAAGCCACGTACATCCCGGGCAAGATCTGATGAACCCCTGGAACCGGCAACTGTTGAGAAACGTACAAATACAGGTGTCTCAATTGAAGTATCGTTTAAAAAGCCGGCCTTGGTTAAAGCAGACTGCGATTTGTATAATTTAAAAACCCCGTGTGCCCCCGAGCCACGTGCATGAACAATGCGTTCGGGTATACGTTCATGATCAAAGTGTGTTATTTTTTCACGCAGAATAAAATCTTCCAGTAATGACGGCCCCCTTTCTCCGGCCTTTAAACTATTTTGGTCATCATTTATTTTCACGCCGTGGTCAGTTGTCATCAGTGCACCGGTTGCATCTGTTGTATGCCGGGCAAGGCTTTGCAGTTTTGCATTTGCCGCAACTTTTGCAACAGGTGTTTTTGGTTTGCTTTCATTCTTTTTTGGATCTTTTTTCATAATAGAAGTTTTAAGTGTTTTAGTGAGTAATTTATTTCTCAAATAGTGAGGGATTCTACATAAACAATTTTACTGTTTTGCCGCATAGTTAGCATGTTTTTTTATATAGAAATTAATGTGCCAGAATACAGGTTTACTATATTTTAGATTCGGGTTTGTAAAATCTGGTGTTTTTTTTGCTGTACCTGTTTATAAATTTTAACTATGGATACTGCTGCTTTCAACATGTATTATGTGCATAATGGCACCAGGGTTTCTGCAGAAATTCATCCCTGCTGTAGTGAAGATAATGTAGTTGACTACGCCGTATGGATTGAGGAAAAACTGGCTTTTACCATTGCCCGGCGTTTGGAAAATAAAGAGCGTTGGGTTGTTGCCCTTAAAAATGCTGATGATGAAATTGATGAGGAACTGGTGCAAAGTATAGGCGAAACCATTGAAAAAAAACTCAGCCAATAAATACAAACGGCTATGCATGTTGTTAAAAGCAATAATGGAGAAAGTTTTGAAGATGCCCGTGCATTAGAGCTTAACGGCGAATTTAAAGCCGCTGCTAAACTGTACGAAAAACTTTATAAACGTTCCCCGGCTAAAATTAAAATTGTACACCGCTTACTGGTTCTGTTCCGTAAATTAAAAGATGCTGATAAAGAGATAAGCTATATTGATGCTGCTATAAAGATGAACGAACAATATTTTTCCGTTGTTAAAAAAAAGGACACCAAGACCGTTGCCATCAGCAAAAAATTAAACCTGCTTTTGGGCCATACCGATAAAAAAGGAAAAAATGTTTTAAAAACGGATGAAGTATTAAAATTGCAAAAGCGAAAAGTAAATCTGCTAAAAAGGCAAAGCCGGTAGTATAGTAAATAAGAAAAAAAGCAGCGGATACTATTTCTTTGGATAATATTTATTGAGAAAAAAAATAGTACTGTTTATTAACAGCGATACGGCATTGGAAATTATTATTATCAGATCGTCTTTTTCTGCACCATACCCTATCCATAAACTAAGCCCGCAAAAAAGGATAAGTAACATAGGATAAGAGATATCGGACGCTTTTTTTTCTTTATAAATTTTGATAAGTTGAGGTAATAA
>JANNYY010000352.1:0-5626 GCA_031410355.1 Chitinophagaceae bacterium
TGTTGATGTTAATACAATTCAATCCATTATTGGTGGTAACGAACAATAGGCTATCTCTCCATGGTAAGGTTTTATAAACCCCATTATTACTTAACCCGTTTTGCACAGATATCTCTTCAATTTTATTAAACATAGTATCCATCACTATTATTCCCTTACCATAAGATGCCAGATAATATTCATTTTTGATCCGGCACATATCAAAGAACAATTTATAGCTTTTTCTTTCATGATTGTTTATTGCAACTATTCTGTTTTGCTGAGTTATGGTATTAAATATATTAAAGTAGCTATCTCCCAGCACTGCAATTTTATTGTCGGATAGCGGGATGATATTGTTTACTATATCTTCCTTAAAATCCGAATTCAAGGAATGATAGTTCTTTATTTGATGATTTCTAAAATCCCATATGATAATACCTTTGTGGTTTTCTGTGCCCAGTGCAAAACAGCTATCGTTTAATTTAATTGAACTATTAATTCTAACAGCCCCAATTTCTATAAATTCAGAATATACCCGGGAAAGTTTTGTTAGTCGCTTTTGATTCAACAAAAACATTCCTTCGCTATTTGAAACAATTGTTCCCGTATTTTTCTCTGAAAAGACATAGTCATAAGACCTCGATTCATCTATAGGGGTTATATTGTTGTTACTAATATTAACGTTATATAATCCATTTTCAGCGCATGCATAAACAATCGAGTCATTCAAAGGAAATAAGTAGTAGGCATGTTTTATTAAAACAGAATTATCGCCGGATCTTGAAAAAGTCTGAATAGATATATCTGTGTTCCTTAAGTAGGCCAGCCCTTGTTGACATCCCAGCCAAATATTATTTTCATTGTCAACTGTGATGTTATAAATCGATTTCAGCCATCCGGGGTCATTTTTATCAACAGCATTTGTAATAATCTTAAAGCTTTGTTCTTGTTCGTTTATTTTAATCAAATCGTTTTCATTAGAGAACCAGATACTATTTTCTTTATCAATACATATTCCAAATGCAACTGATTTATATTTTAAAGGCAAAAAACTGAATGCCTGTTTATCTATTTTGATCCGATCCCTTTCAGCCACCATTTTAATAATACCTTTTGATGTGGCCGCATAAAGTATACTATCTCTTTGCACTATATTATAAAATCTCATCTCCTCTGTTGCACCTGGTAGCTGTTGAATAGAATCCTTGGTAATTTTTTTTTCGGAAATGCTGTAAACAAGTATTCCCGATCTCCTGGTACAGGCAACAAGCCTGTCCTTAATTATTTTTATTTGATCAACGTTATATATATCCATATCATCAGAATGTTCAACCTTTTTTGTCTTTTTGTCAATTATGAAGAGACCCTTGTTCGACCCTATGAAAATCTTGGTCTTATAATTACATAATCTTGTAAAAAAAACAGCCTGGTTTTCATATTCAACAATCGTTTTGAATTCTACATTACCTGTTATAAGATCGGCCATATTAAGCCCACCACCAGATGTTACGAACCAAATTTTCCCCTGCTCATGATCAACCATTAAGCTTCTTACATCTGGCGATATAATTGCTTTATACCTGGAAAAATTTGTATTGTATTCCTCGGTATGCCTGGAATCATACCTATATAGGCCGTCCTGGGTAGCTATCCATATAAATCCATATGGATCCTGAACAATTTCCCGAACATTTGTTATGGAAGCAAGGGTGCCTGATGTTAAGTATTTAATTAAATATTTTTGGTTTACCTGCCCATTGCTTGTTAAACAAAGAAAATACAGAATCAAAACCTGTACAGTTTTTTTTGTTATGTTAGCTAACATTTCCCATAACTTTAAAGTGATTCTTTGGTTTATTTATTCTTAAATGTAACAAATTAGTTATTATGACCGAAACAGAATGGTGTTTTACAATTATAGCCGACAGAATAGAAGATTCGAGTAAAACTACAGAGTTGATCAGTTTAATTACTGAAACTATCAAACAGGCAGCCGGATCTAAGAAAGAAAAACTCCTATTAGTCTTTTGCCTGAGAGCCAACAATGATTTCCTGAAAGAAGTTAAGCCTGAGCTTTCTTTTGATAATTTGAAACACATTTTAGTATATGAAAGTCTGACTGATACATACACAACTGAAGAATTAGATATTAGCTCTGCTCCTGGTATTGAAGCAATTTTTACCAAATACATAAATTCGAAAATCATTGCTAAACATCATGGGTTAATGACTTGGGGACATGGTGGCGCATATTCTTTCTTTGAACATCTCCTTGAAGAAACGAAACAAGAATATATTTACCAAAGCTTAAAAATGAATAATTCCTCTGAAACTTTTAATAATTACTATTATTCTGAGAAAAAGGAACAAAGGATATCCGATAAGTATTTGAACATGGATGAACTATGGAAGGGGATATTAATGGGAATGAAAACAAAAAAAATTGACATTGTAATAATGTCTCATTGCTACATGGCTTACTACGAAACTGGCAGGATGATGAGCAAATGTGCTCAATACTGGGTGGCAGCGTTAGGAAAAATTAAATTCAACTCCATTGAGGTAGTTAAAAACCTGAATTTTATTAATGATTCCGATGGGGTTTTGTCTCCTCTTAATCTGGCACGAAATATAGCTTCTACTCCGGTTGTTGATGAAGAAAAGGCGAATTTTTTTATTTATGATTTAAAGAATTATACAGCTCTTACAAAATGTATATATTCCTTTGCCGGTTATCTTATCTGGGAAATTAAACGCAATGGCCCTGATGCTGTGCACAACATCAGGGCCGCTTGCCCAATACTGGAAGAAACCGATAAGTATCAACTCCTTGATCTTACTGATGTTTGCAAATCCACAACCTCCATTTTTTTAAAAGGCAATAAACTATATAACGCAAGTAATGTTGTTACTGAGGCATTAAATAAGGCTGTTATCCCATTAAATGATACAGATACACGAAGGGGGTTAAGTATTTATTTTCCCCTTTCTGAAAAAGACCAAACCACAAACCAGATCGAAATCCTTGGCATTGGCAAAACGAGGGGCTATAGAAAAAACATTTGGTTGTATTTTATTTACATTTATCTTCTTAATAAAAAACAGGATTAGTATTCTATCAAAAGCCCTCCTCATTTGGTTTTTTACTATCAAATTCAATTACTGCTGTGAGTCTTGTACTGCTGGTTTTTTCTGCGCCACTGGCAAATTTCACTGATGGTTCCATAAAGAAATTACATTTGGCCGTTTGTATTTCTTTTTCTACAGTCCTGAATAATTCAACGGAGTTGGTTGGTTTATGATCTTCAGCTGTGATAGGAATTCTAATGATCAATTCTGACTTTGAAAAAGACAGTTTCACCGCTTTATTATTACTGGGCCCGGTAAATCTTTTTTCAAGTTTAAAATCAATAAGTGCCATAATTCAAATTTTTATTAGTTAAAAATAATTTCACCATAATTCTACTACATCCCTTCCACATATCCAAACCTTTCTTCAACAAAATCAAATCTAAATATTCCTATACAACCTTCCAACCGTGTTTTCACCCTTTTTTAATTTAAAAGTATTATTTTCATTCAGAATTAAACCAGCAAACTAATATGCCTTCCATTGTTCTCGTAGATGATCACTCTTTGCTCCGCAACGGGCTTTCCTCACTGGTGGAGAGCCAGGGCAATACCGTTTTATTTGAAGCCGACAATGGGAAAGAATTTCTCGAAAAATTAGATAAAAATAACCTTCCGGATATAGTGCTGATGGATATCAACATGCCCGAAATGGATGGCTTTCAAACCACTCAATGGCTTAAAACAAACCATCCCGAAATAAAAGTCCTTGCCCTCAGCATGTACGATAACGAAACCTCCATCATACGCATGTTAAAATGCGGTGCCAGGGGTTATATTTTAAAAGACAGTGAACCGGCAGAACTAAAAGCAGCCATTGATGCGCTGGTGAACCAGGGATTTTATTACAGCGACCTGGTTAGCGGTAAACTGATGCACGCCATCAATAAAATGGATGATGATGGCGACGGGCTTAAAACCCTGGTGCCGCTCAGCGACCGGGAAACCGATTTTTTAAAACATAGTTGCAGCGAACTTACCTACAAGGAAATTGCCGACAAAATGTTTGTAAGCCCACGCACCATTGATGGTTACCGGGATGCCCTTTTTGAAAAACTCCATTTAAAAACCCGGGTTGGGCTGGTTATGTATGCTATTAAGAACGGGATTGTAAATGTATAGAAGCATCTGAATTAATGCTTAAATTTGAACATTCAACCGCAACATGGAAAAAAACAGCTACATATCACTTATTATTTCAGGTAAAACTGCAGATGGCAACTTAAATCCAAAGGATATTGATATTGCTGAAACAAAGGAGTTGTTAAATGATGTGGAAACTCTTTTATTTCCTTCAAAAGCCGAAAAAGATGAAAGGCCAAAAGTATCTTATGAAGTTAAAGAGGGGTCTGTAAAAAATATTTTCTTTATCCCCGCTGCAAAGGCTATCATGTTTACAGCACTAATGAGCGAAGTTGGTAAACAGGGAAATATTGATTTATTGGATACCAAACAGGCTGCTGTTATTGACAAATGGCAAAGAAAAGCTTATACAACAGGAAGGCAATATTCCATTGCATCTTCTGTTTCAACTGATGAGGAATTTATAAAAATAAGTAAGGAGTCTCAATATATAGCACCACAAACAGAATGGATAAATACGAGTCTTTACTTGTATGGAAAAATATTTGAAGAAGGTGGATTAAATAAAGTGAATCTGCATATTCTTACAGAACGCCATGGCAAGCTAGTTGTTGATGCAACTGAAGAACAGCTAACAACAGGTGCCAACAAACTTTTTCAGATATACGGAGTATGGGTAAAAGGAAAACAAAATTTACAGACAGGACTTTTAAAGGATTTGTCGTTGATAGATTTTCTTACCTACCAGACTGAATATGACGATATTGCTTTAAATAAATTAATTGAAAAAGCATCGAAAAACTGGAAAAAAATTAAAGACAAGGATGACTGGCTATCAGATATAAGAGGAGGTGTTCATGAATAAGCTTGGCATTAATAGTGTTATGCTTTGACACTTCGTTTTGTATAAGATTAATGGACCAAAACGACGCTTTACATCAGAATGCTCTTGATTATTTTAAATACTTTTTATCAGAGAAAATTACGCTGCACGTTTCTACCATAGTTATCGCAGAATATGCAGTTGGAGACGACCCAGCAAACCTCCCACTAAACAATCTGCAAATAGAGACTTTTGATTTTTTGGATGGTATAGCCGCGGGGCAATTTCATAAAGAAATAAAAGGAAATAGCCATAACATACCCGAATATAACAGGAGAATCATTACCAATGATGTAAAAATATTTGCGCAGATAAAAACAAAGGACATTGATGCAATCATTTCAAAGGACATTAACAGCATAAGACAATATCTTATACCACT
Organism: Chitinophagaceae bacterium; assembly: GCA_031410355.1. GTDB lineage: Bacteria > Bacteroidota > Bacteroidia > Chitinophagales > Chitinophagaceae > Ferruginibacter. The sequence continues at coordinate 5,460 of JANNYY010000352.1, forward strand.
TACAAATCTGAATTTGATAAATTTTAAATTTATCGATTTAAACACTCCACTAAATCAAGCCCTGGGTCAACTATTTGTATAAATCAAATTTAAAATTCATTTATTTTCCATAAACCTTTTTACCCCCACTAAAAGTTGCCAGCACTTTCGTTTTTAAAATATCCCCG
>JANNYY010000353.1:0-2108 GCA_031410355.1 Chitinophagaceae bacterium
GTACCTTTTGCGGCGTGGCTCCAGCCCTTATCCTCCTGTGGATATGAAGCATTGGTTGTTGTATTTGTTCCGGATGAATTTGTTGTATTTGAATTATTATTATTACCTGTAGCAGTTGCCGCAGGTTTATGTGTTGCGGGTTGACTTATAGCTGTAGGCTTTTCAGTCACTACATATTTATTATTACCTACATCAGTTAATACATTGTGCGTAGATAAGCCGGTAGTATCAACTAAAACCATGTTTTTATTACCTGCTGTATTTACTTTTGATTTACAAGCCCCGAGTGATATAACCAGGGCTACTATTGGAATTATCTTTTTCATAATGTTTCGTTTTAATGTTTTATCCTGATTAATATTGTTGTTTTAAATAACCGGATGATAAATCTGTATATCTACCTATAAAAAAACCGTGCCAAAAACGTTTGAAGCATGTAGTTTTAACCTTATACAGTTGTTGATCATCCTTAAAAAATGACCGTTTATTTACAAAGCATAATATTGGTACACCCAAAAAATCCCCTCAAAAAGGGGATTCATTTTACTGATTTTATACTATTAATGCTGATGATTATGCTGCATCGCTGTTAATTCATCTGCAGTTACTTCTTTCTCTTTTGGTTTTGCCTGGCCTTCAATCCAGTTAAATAATTTATCGGTAATTAAACGGCGGTAACTACTGTCAACCTGTTTCTCATCCTTCATCATCCGGTCAATATAGCTTTCAATCCAGCCAGTATCATCACCCAGGTTCATCGTGCCAAAATAACGCATGATCTCAACTTTCATATATGCTCTCAACTCTTCGTCACCAACTTCAAGCCCGTTTTCTTTAATCAATTTATCGCTGATCAAAGTCCATTTTAACTGGTTGCTGAAAGCAGGAAATTCTGCTTCGGCCTGCTTCGGAGTTTTTTCTTTGTCGCCGCTTGTTTGTAACCAACGTTTTAAAAATTCAGCCGGAAAATCCATTTTAGTTTCATCAAGCAGGTAATGATATAATTGGTCCTGCAACTGGTTGCGGCTTTGGCCCTGCCAGTAATTTTCAATTTCTTCTTTTATGGCATCCCTTAATTCAGCTTCGGTTTTTATTTCTTTTGCGGGGTAAATTTCTTTAAAAAAATCTTCAGTTAGCTCACGCTTTTCAACCAATCCTATCTTTACAATTTCCAGGTTAAAATATTTTTGGGCAGCCTCTTTATCATCTTTTTCAAAACCCAAATCCTGAACAAAAGCTTCCAATTTATCATCTTCAAATGCACTGCTCAATTGCACAGTTACAGTTTCACCAACTTTTTTATCCAGGAATTTTTTCCGGGTATCAGCAGTTAAATACTTCAGTATTACAGAATTTTCTTTGCTTACGCCGCCTTCAACAATATTGCCATCCTTATCTGCTTCTGTAAACAGTATATTCAAAACATTTTCATCATTATCTATGGTTTCAGGCTCAGTCATATTACCGCCCTTAATCTGCATACGACTTATCTCTTCATCAACCATAGCATCGGTGGCACTTACTTTATGCAGGGTAATATTGGCTTTTGCAATATCAGCCATTGTATAATAAGGTTTTAAACCAATTTCAAAACCAAATTCATAGTCAGCCGGGTTGTTCATATCCATATCACGCAAATCGTTGGTTAATGGCAAAGGCTGACCAAAAATTTCAGGCTTTTCGGTATTTAACCAGTTGTACAATTCTTTTTCTACCGATTTAAAAATTTCATCTGTAAAAATTGAGGCCCCGTACATTTTCCTGATCATACCGGCAGGCACCATTCCTTTTCTAAAACCAGGGATGTTTGCTGTTTTACTGTATTCTTTCAGTTTTTTATCAAACGCTGGTAAATAATCATCCTTACTCACTTTCACGATTAATTTATCGTGTAACTGCCCAATGTTTTCTCTTGTAACTGTTGCCATTTTGAAGTGTTTAAAATTTTAAAAAGGTTTAAAGGTTTAAAGGTTATTATTCAAATGCGTTACATTTTAAACCTATAAACCTTTAAACCTTTAAACTCATGCTTGTGCGGATAATAGGGGTCGAACCTACATGGATTGCTCCGCCAGATCCTAAGTCTGGTGCGTCTGCCAATTTCGCCA
>JANNYY010000354.1:0-2204 GCA_031410355.1 Chitinophagaceae bacterium
TTCTGCAACAGTTTTACCGGTAACTGTTATGCAGTCGCCATGCAATAAACCTTTGCTCAATAAATATTTCATCACAGCAGGCACGCCGCCAATTTGATGCAGGTCCTCCATCAAATATTTTCCGCTGGGTTTAAAATCAGCAAGCACAGGAATTTTATCGCTGATGGTTTGAAAATCATCCTGCGTTAATGCAAGGCCCACACTTTTTGCAATAGCGATCATGTGCAACACTGCATTAGTGCTTCCACCCAAAACCATAATAACCGTGATGGCATTTTCAAATGCCTGGCTTGTCATGATGTCTTTGGGCTTGATATCTTTTTCCAATAATATTTTTATTGCTGCGCCTGCTGCTTTACATTCTTTTTGCTTCTCTTCACTCAATGCAGGATTACTGCTTGAATAGGGAAGGCTCATGCCTAATGCCTCGATAGCGCTTGCCATCGTGTTGGCTGTGTACATACCACCGCAGGCGCCTGCACCCGGACAACTATGCTGTACAATCCCTTTAAAATCTGCTTCGCTAACATTGCCGGCAATTTTTTGTCCCAATGCTTCAAAAGCAGAAACGATGTTGAGGTCTTCGCCTTTATAATGGCCCGGCGCAATCGTTCCGCCATACAACATAATAGACGGACGATTCAGTCTTCCCATGGCCATCACAGAGCCGGGCATATTCTTATCACAGCCCGGAACTGTTATCAATGCATCATAATATTGTGCACCTGCATTGGTTTCAATACTGTCGGCAATTACATCCCTGCTTACCAAACTATAGCGCATGCCATCAGTACCCATGCTGATACCATCACTAACGCCGATGGTGTAAAAACGTAGTCCCAGCAAACCTTCGGTGGCATCTACACTTTTCTTTATCTCGGTACTTAAGTCATTCAGGTGCATATTACAGGGGTTACCATCCCATCCCATACTGGCAATACCAACCTGTGCTTTATTAAAATCAGCTTCAGTAAAACCAATGGCATAATACATGGCCTGTGCCCCGGGTTGAGTAACATCCTGTGTTAAGGTTTTGGAATATTTATTTAGTTCTGCCATTATGCTGTTTGTAATGATGTTGATTATTATAGTTGGTTTTATACCTGTTCAGCAACTGCCTTAACAGAGTGCTCATAAGTCTCCGCTTTCGGGGGAGATTTAGAGGGGGCCTCCTGTTGTAAAACTTTACACTTGTATGCTTTTTGAATTTGCGCACTCAATGAATCTTCCCAGTTCAATGGAAATACTATTTCATCTAAAGAAGCTAACTCAACAACTTCAGCAGCTGTGCCGCAATAAAATGCAGTGTCTGCTTCTTTCATTTCATCTGCGGTAAATAAATTTTCTTCAACAGGGATATTCAGTTCCTTACAAATTTCAATTATAGTTGCTCTTGTTATGCCGGGCAGAATATTTCCTTTAGCCGGTGTAAACAACACCCCATCTTTTTCATAAAACACATTGGCACCGGGGCCCTCAGCAACAAAGCCATTTGCATCCAGCAACAAGGCTTCATCAAAACCATTGTCTTTTGCTTCCTGGCATGCGAGGATAGAGTTTACATAATGCCCGCTCACTTTCGCATCAATATGAAATGCTTTTGCATTGGGGCGCTGATAAGTGGAAGTCATCAACCGCAATTTGTTGGCGAGATAACCCTTGGTCCATTCCCATGCCTGTATGGTTAAGTAAGATTCTTTTCCTTTTGATAAACCCATGTTTGGTGAACAGATAACTAAAGGCCGCAGGTAAGCATCGGTCAAATTATTCCGCTTTAAAACTTCATAACTCAGTTCTGTTAATTGCTCTGATGAATAGTTAAAAGGCATTTTCATTAGTTCGGCAGAATGCCGCAGCCTGTCGTAATGTGCTTTGGCTTTAAATATTTTTGTGCTACCATTAACCGGGTAGGAGCGTATGCCTTCAAATACGGCATAGCCATAGTGCAGCGACTGGCTGTACAAATCTGTTTTAGCATCTGCAGCTTTTACAAACTGCCCGTTGAAATAAATTACCGTGTTCTCGTTGTAGTACATCATTTGTTTTGTTGTTTTCGGGTATTAAAAAACCCGCCTTTTTTGGAGGCGGGTTGCGTATATCTTTTTAGTTAAAGTCATGCACTGCCTCCGGAGGAAGAAAATATAATAATGACAATGGCAATAATAATTGCGGCATTGGCTGTGACGATATTATATGTTTTATTC
>JANNYY010000355.1:0-6227 GCA_031410355.1 Chitinophagaceae bacterium
TTTATAACTTTTTATAAAGTCATCACTGATGAAAACCGATGTGATGTAATTAAATTCACATTTTAATGCCTGCATGTAAACCAAAACATAACAAGCTTCTCCTGCGGCAAGTGTTAATTTTGTGTAACCGGATATATTGCCGGTATTTTCAATCCGCTCTGGTTGCATTTTCAGCTTATATAACTCCATCCGCTTAAAATAATAACCCGGGTTTAAATAAACAGATACTTCCTTTTTCGAATTATTACAAACAAAAATTTTAAGAAAATAGGTAAACGGAACAGAACCGGGCGAAAGCCTTTTTCTGTTACTATAAGCTCCCAAAGGCGAGAATTTTTTTTGTAAAACGCCTGCAACAGAAAGTGTTGCAGTACTATCAACATATAACAGGGTTTTGGAAACGATATTACTGTCTCCTCTTATTAAAGCAATATTTACGGAGGCAGCATTCGTTGTAAGCTGGGCTTTGCCCGGGCCGGCAATAAAAAATAAAAATAAAAAGCTCACGAACAGTTTCAACAGCAGTATGTTTTATCAAACGTACATTATTTAAATGAGACCAGGAATTTCGCAGCCATTTTGGGTGCATTTATAATTGTTATAAGGCTGGCAACACTTTAATAAACTGCGACAATTTTAAATGCGCCCCCTTTTTTTAAGGTGTATTTGAAGTAAGGGTTTTCTATATCTTTGTTGCCAATGGCGAATAAACTAAAAGCTTCAAAAACAAAAGCCCCGGATCCTGATCAGTTAAAACAGGAAAAAGAAGAAACTGTAGAAGTAAAACAATTACTTAAGGATGAACGTACCCATAAAATTGCTGGCAGTATTTTATTACTTTTAGCATTTCTTTTTTTTATTGCTTTTACCTCCTATTTATTTACCTGGGGCGAAGATCAGGACAAGTTCAGCTACCGCATGTTGCTTGCCAATGATATTAAAGTGCAAAACCTGCTGGGTACATTTGGCGCCTTTATATCAGAAATATTTATTCGCCATGGCTTTGGTGTTGCATCCTATCTTATTTGTACCACTTTTTTTGTTTTCGGCATCAACTTGTTTTTTGGTAAAAAGGTTTTTTCTGTTGTACGCAATATCAAATACCTGGTTGTTGGTTTACCTGTAATAAGTGTAGCCGCTTCTGCTGTTTTTAAAGGCAATCCTTTTCCCTGGGGTGGCGCAGCTGGCGATTTGATGCGTGACTGGATGTACATAACCATTGGAGAAGTGGGTACCATTGCAGTTTTAGCCGTGGCGTTACTTTCTTACGTTATATGGCGTTTTAACCCGGTTTTTAATTTACCTTCTAAAAAAATAGCAGTTTCTTCAACTGAAAATACCGAACCTGTTTCTGAAGAAATTTCGGAAACTTTTGAATGGGATGATGAGGCAAAACTGCCCAAAGGGAATTCTGTAAAAATTGAGGGTGGCATGTTAAATATTCCTGCATTTGAAAATACAGCATTTGATCATGAATTAAATATTGTTGAAAAAGAGGAAACAGAAACGGTTCCATTGATCAGGGAGGAAAAAATAATAGCCCCTATTGTTGAACCGGTTAAACCTGTAGTTGCAGAATCGGATCTGCCATTGGAAATAAAAGTGGTTCCGGAAAAAACTGAGCATGAACCTGATATTCCTGTTTCAAGAATGCCTGCCACAAAACCTTACGATCCTGTATTGGATCTCAGGGATTATAAATATCCTGTACTTGACCTGCTGGAAAATCATGGCAGCGATAAGATCGTTCAGGATGCCGATGAACTGGAGAACAATAAAAACCAGATCATCAATACCCTTAAAAATTACGATATACAGATACAGAAAATTTATGCAACAGTTGGCCCTACAGTTACTTTGTACGAAATTATTCCCGCTGCTGGTGTGCGCATTTCAAGAATTAAAAACCTGGAAGATGATATTGCCCTGAGCCTTGCTGCGTTGGGCATACGCATCATCGCCCCAATACCCGGTAAGGGAACTATTGGTATTGAAGTGCCCAATGCAAAAAAGAGTATTGTGAGTATGAAGACGCTTCTTTCTTCTGAAAAATTTCAGAAAAATAATTATTCTTTGCCTATCGCCATTGGTAAAAAAATTGATAATGAAAATTTTATTGTAGACCTTACCACCATGCCGCATTTATTAATGGCGGGAGCAACCGGGCAGGGTAAATCAGTTGGCTTAAATGCAATTTTAGTTTCATTGCTGTATAAAAAACATCCATCGCAATTAAAATTTGTTTTGGTTGATCCAAAAAAAGTAGAGCTGAGTATTTATAAAACTATCGAAAATCATTTTCTGGCAAAACTACCAGGCGAGGAAGATGCTATTATTACGGATACCAAAAAAGTTGTTCATACTTTAAATGCGCTTTGTATTGAAATGGATAACCGGTACGATCTTTTAAAAGAAGCCGGTTGCCGTAATATAAAAGAGTACAATGAAAAATTTGTTTCCCGTAAACTCAATCCTGAAAAAGGCCACCAGTATTTGCCCTTTATTGTTTTGGTGGTAGATGAATTTGCTGATCTGATCATGACAGCCGGTAAAGAAGTTGAAATGCCAATAGCCAGGCTGGCCCAGCTTGCGAGGGCTGTTGGCATCCATCTGATCATTGCCACACAAAGGCCATCGGTAAATATTATTACAGGTACCATTAAGGCAAACTTTCCGGCACGTATTGCATTTAAAGTGAGTAGTAAAATTGACAGCCGTACCATTTTAGATACAGGTGGGGCCGAGCAATTAATTGGTAAAGGCGATATGCTAATCAGCTATAATGGAGATATTGTGCGCCTGCAATGTGCTTTTGTAGATACACCTGAGGTTGATAAGATCGTTGATTTTATTGGGGCACAACGAGGTTATCCCCAGGCATTTTTATTACCGGAATATATTGATGAAAAAGATATGGAGGGAAAAGATTTTGACCTGGGTGATAAAGACCCATTGTTTGAAGATGCCGCCAGGTTGATTGTTGCCAGCCAGGTGGGCAGCACATCTTTATTACAGCGCCGCATGAAATTGGGTTACAACAGGGCCGGCCGGTTGATGGACCAACTGGAAGCTGCCGGTGTTGTAGGCGGCAACCAGGGAAGTAAAGCCAGGGAAGTGCTTATAAAAACAGAAGCAGATTTGAAACAGATGCTTGATGTGAGCCGGGAGACGTAAGAACGTGAGACGTGAGGCGGTGGGCAATCACCTAACGCTAGTTACTCAGGACTCAGGACTCACGATTCACCATTCACGATTCACGACTGACGGTTCACGACTCACGATTCACCATTCACTATTCACGTTCTATGTCTAAATATCTTTTTATTGGTTTGGGAAATATTGGGGCCGAGTATGCAAATACCCGCCACAATATTGGTTTTGATGTGTTGAATGCATTTGTTTTAAAACACGGTGGCACATTTAGTGTTGACAGGCTGGCTTATGTAGCCGAAGTAAAATTTAAAGGAAAACAAGTTGTGTGTATTTGCCCTACCACATTTATGAATTTAAGTGGCCGGGCGTTTAAATATTGGCTGGATAAAACAAAAGTGCCGCTTGAGAATACATTAACTATTGTTGATGACCTGGCTTTGCCTTTAGATAAGATCCGTCTGCGTTCCGCCGGTACCGATGCAGGGCACAACGGGTTAAAAGATATTCAGCATATTTTGGGTACCGATAAATATCCCAAGTTACGGTTTGGCATAGGCAATAATTATCCCAAAGGCATGCAGGCCGCGTTTGTTTTAAGCAAATGGCTTAAGGCCGAAGAGCCGCTGGTACTGCATAAAATAGAAAAATGCCTGGAAATAATGGAAAGTTTTATAACTGCAGGCATTGAACAAACCATGACCATTTTTAATAATCTTTCTATTAAGCCTTAAAAACTGAATTCAACATATAGTTGTTTTTTTTTAGCTATTTGTCTATATTCGTGCTGTAACCGCAATACCTTAAAAAAAACGATAATGAAGATTATTTGTGTTGGACGGAATTATACAGATCATGTAAAAGAGCTTGGTAATAACATACCTGAAGAACCTGTGCTTTTTATGAAACCCAAAAGCGCTTTGTTGCAAGCCCACACACCTTTTTACTATCCTGAGTTTACTAATGAACTGCATTATGAATGCGAACTTGTTTTGCGGGTTTGTAAAAATGGTAAATATATACAGGAGAAACATGCTGCTAATTATTACGATGCTGTTACGGTAGGTATTGATTTTACAGCACGTGATATACAGGATGAATTAAAAAAGAAGGGCCTGCCCTGGGAGAAGGCAAAAGCATTTGATAACTCAGCAGTTGTAGGAAAATTCATCCCTTTAACTCCTGATTTTAACCGCAAGAGTATTAATTTTTCGTTATTAAAAAATAAAGAAAAAGTACAGGAAGCAAATTCCACCCAGATGATCTTCAGTATAGACAGGATCGTTCAGGATATTTCGAATTATTTTTCCTTAAATATCGGCGACCTTATTTTTACAGGCACCCCTGCTGGTGTGGGCGAATGTGTTACCGGCGATGTTTTAGAAGGATTTATAGAAAAGCAAAGTTTGTTTAGTGTAGAAGTAAAATAATTCAAATCTTTACCTCGTGTTTCGCATCGCTGTATATATCAATTCAGCGATTTTTTATTAATACCTTTACCACTTGTTTTATTTCTCAAACAACATGCTGCTATTCTAAATGATTGATACCGATATTTTATTGAAGGCTTACAAATTAATGTGTACCGCCAAAGCCATGGCCGATACTTATGAAGAAAACCGGCAGGTATGTAAATATGTACATTCTACAAGCCGGGGCCACGAAGCCATTCAGCTTGCCACAGCATTCCAGTTATTGCCCTGCGATTATGTGAGTCCTTATTACAGGGATGAAAGTATGTTATTGGGCCTGGGATTTTCGCCTTATGAACTCATGCTGCAGTTATTGGCCAAAGGCAATGATATTTTTACCGGCGGCAGGGAATACTATTCGCATCCAAATTATAAAGGAGGTGATAAGCCCGGCATCATACACCAAAGCAGCGCAACCGGTATGCAGGCTATACCTACAACCGGTATTGCGCAGGGAATAAAATTTCTTGAGCAGATTGCACGAAACGAACAAAGAACAACGATCAGCGAACAACCAGTGGTTATCTGCTCCCTGGGCGACGCTTCTGTTACCGAAGGAGAAGTGAGCGAAGCATTTCAATTTGCAGCATTACATCAGCTTCCGATAATTTATTTGGTGCAGGATAATGGATGGGGCATCAGCGTAACATCAGAAGAAGCCAGAACAACCAACGCTAACGAGATGGTAAAAGGGTTTAAAGGCATAAAACGTATCAGCATTGATGGCAGCGATTTTTTGCAGAGTTATGATGTAATGAAAAACGTTGTAGAAGAGGTGAGGAATGAAAGGCATCCTTTTTTAGTGCATGCAAGAGTGCCCTTGTTAGGCCATCACACCAGTGGGGTACGAAAAGAATTTTACAGAACAGAAGAAGACCTTGCAAAACATTATGCAGATGATCCGGGCCCAAAACTGAGGAATAAATTACTGGAATTTGGGATTGCGGAAGAGTTGTTGATTAATATGGAGAAAGAAACTGCTGAAGATGTGATGCATCACTTCCAGGGAGCTGTAGCTGCTCCTGAACCCGATCCGGCAACTGTAAGTGATTTTGTTTTTGTTCCCACACCAATTACCGAAGAAGCCGGCGAAAGGGAACCCACAGGTAAAGAAAAAATATTAATGGTTGATGCCGGGCTTTTTGCCATCAGGGAAATAATGGAAGATCATCCAGAATCTCTTTTTTACGGACAGGATGTAGGACGTAGGCTTGGCGGAGTTTTCAGGGAAGCTGCAACACTGGCTGAGCAATTTGGCGATCACCGTGTTTTTAATACAGCCATACAGGAAGCTTATATTCTTGGTTCCACTGTTGGTATGACGGCAGTTGGTTTAAAGCCCATTGTGGAAGTTCAGTTTGCAGATTATATTTACCCCGGATTGAATCAACTGGTAACAGAAATTTCTAAAAGCTGTAATTTAAGTTGTGGAAAATTTCCCATTCAAACTTTAATAAGAGTACCCATTGGCGCTTATGGGGGTGGAGGTCCTTATCACAGCGGTTGTATCGAAAGTACACTGCTAACTATTAAAGGAATTAAAATAGTTTACCCCAGTAATGCTGCAGATATGAAGGGGCTTTTAAAAGCAGCTTTCCTCGATCC
>JANNYY010000356.1:0-8726 GCA_031410355.1 Chitinophagaceae bacterium
CAGCGCAGGGATTCGCTGGAAATTTTTGAAAAACAGGGACGTGAAGACCTGGCAGTAAAAGAAAGAGAAGAGATGGCCGTGATAGAAAAATTTCTGCCTAAACAAATGGATGAAGCAGAACTGAAAGAAATAATTAAAAAAATAATCACTGAAACCGGGGCCACCACGCCTGCCGACATGGGTAAAGTAATGGGCAATGCCAGTAAACAATTGGCGGGCAAGGCTGATGGCAAAACGATCAGCAGCATAGTTAAAGAGCTTCTTGCGGGGTAAGAAGGAATTAGGATTTAGGAATTAGGAATCAGGAGGCTGCTTTAAATCAAAGGCTCCTGCCTAATTCCCAATTACAAATTACCAATTACACATCATGCTGATAGATATAACTTTTGCTGCGCTCATGATCCTGGCCATCATTAAAGGTTTTCAAAAGGGCTTGATCATAGCAGTTTTTTCCGTTATTGCATTTATTATTGGGTTGGCAGCAGCATTAAAACTTTCTGCTGTGGTTGCAGCGTATTTAAAAGAAAATGTAAGTATTTCGGCAAAATGGTTACCGTTTATAGCATTTGCACTTATATTTTTTGTGGTGGCCATCCTGGTGAGGCTGGGTGGCAAATTAATTGAAAAAACCTTCCAGGCGGTAATGCTGGGATGGGTTAACCGTATTGGAGGCATTTTTTTGTATGCAGCGCTTTACCTCATCATTTTAAGCATTTTTATTTTTTATGCCGAAAAACTACGGTTGCTGCAGCCTGCAGCCATTCAATCTTCCCAAACTTATAATTTTATACAACCCTGGGGCCCTGTAGTAATGGATAATTTTGGCAGGCTTATCCCTGTATTTAAGGATATGTTTGCAGAGTTGGGCGATTTTTTTAATTCGTTATCAAACAAAATCACGCATTAATTTCAGCCATTCTCTTATTTACCGTAATTTTAGCCCTAATCACCGGTTTCATGTGCTAATAATAATTGATTTTGGCCACACGGAATTCGCCATAGTCATCCCGGTTGATATTCAACTTTTGATTATGGCTCATTTCATAACTTTAAGATTGAGATAGCGGTTTATATTAAACAATTTGTATTTACGGATGAGTTACGAAATTAAATTAGACGGAAAATTTAAATTTATTGAAGAAGGCGAAGGTGAGCCGCTGTTATTGCTGCATGGCTTGTTTGGAGCGCTCAGCAATTTTCAGTTTCTCATTGAGCATTTTCGTAAAACGAACAAAGTAATTGTTCCGCTATTGCCATTGCTGGAACTTGACCTGCTGCACACTTCTGTTGGGGGCCTTCAAAAATTTGTACAGCGCTTTGTTGAGCATCGTAATTACAACAATATTAATTTACTGGGTAATTCGCTGGGCGGCCATGTGGCGTTGGTACATGTATTAAAAAACCCCGAACGTATTAAATCAATTATTTTAACCGGCAGTTCGGGTTTGTTTGAAAACGGCATGGGCGATACTTATCCCAAACGCGGCGATAAAGATTACATTCGCAAAAAAACCGAACTTACTTTTTACGATCCAACCATGGCAACAGAAGACCTGGTAAACGAGGTTTTTGAGATAACCAATAACCGGATGAAAGTGATAAAAATAATTGCCCTGGCTAAAAGCGCCATACGCAATAACCTGGGCGAAGAACTGAACCAGATAAAACAACCGGCCTGTTTGATCTGGGGAAACAACGATACCATTACCCCACCGTTTGTTGCCAAAGAATTTCACCGGCTGATGCCAACAAGCGAATTGCATTTTGTAGATAAATGCGGCCATGCACCCATGATGGAAGTACCTGAAGAATTTAACAGGCTGCTGGATGAATTTTTAGCAAAATTAAAAACACCTGCTGCAACAGATCAGTAATAAAAGTTGTCATTAACCTGAACTGAATTGAATTTTTGTTGTTTTAAAGAAAGAGTTAATGAACCACGCTGGCATACTATTTAAACATCAACTTACGTTATTATCATTAGCTGTTACTAACCTAAACCAGTTATATGTTAACCATCGAACTTATCAATAACAATATACCCCGGCTTCAGTTAAAAGATTCGGTGAGTAAAGCTTTGCGGCTTATCAGCGATTTTAAAGTAACGCACCTGCCGGTAGTTGATGATGAAAAATTCCTGGGGCTTATCAGCGAAGATGACCTGCTGGACCAGGCTCAGCCGAAAATGCCAATTGAACTGATGCAGGAAACTTTTATTCAATGTTCCGTGCACGATAACGAACATTTTTTAAATGCAGTTACCTGCAGCAACCAGATTGACAGTACGGTAGTGCCCGTAATTAATGAAGAAAACGAACTGATGGGTGTTATTACCACTAACGACCTGTTGAAAACCATTGGCAATTTTGCAGGCACCAACGAGCTTGGTGGTATTATTGTACTGGAAATGGAACGAAGCCAGTTTGCCATTTCAGAAATAAGCCGCATAGTAGAAAGTAATGACGCAACCATACTGCATTTAAATACAACAGTACATGCCGAAACAGGCATGCTTACGGTAACACTGCATATCAATAAAAAAGAAATTTCAACTATTGTGGCAACTTTTGAAAGGTATGACTATGATGTTATTTATTATTTTGGTAACGAGAAATTTGAAAATGAAATTCACAGTAACTACCGCCACCTGATGAATTACTTAGATATTTAATTTTACTTTTACAATACCCCCGTTATTTTGTTATGCAACGTGTATAAGTAATGAATGTTTTTAAAAAAATAATTTGCTGTGCTTTTATAATATTGATCCCCGCATTATCCATTGCACAAAAACCAAAAACTTCCAATATAATTTTATCCGATACTTCCTTATTTTCTGCTAATACCTCATCAAAAGTTTGTATAAAAAAACTCTCTGTTACCGGCACAAAAAAAACCAAGATATATATTGTTTACCGCGAAATTCAGTTTAAAAAAGGCGATTCGCTTTTAATAACTGATCTGCAAAAGGAACTGGCACAGGCCCGGCAACAGGTTTATAACACCACGCTGTTTAATGAAGTTACCTTTGAGCTGGTTGCCATTGATGCCAACAACGTAAATATAAATGTACATGTACTTGAACGCTGGTATTTATATCCTGTGCCGCAATTTCAATTGGTTGACAGAAATTTTAACGACTGGTATAAAACACATCATGCCAGTTTAGACAGGGTGAATTACGGTTTAAAATTAGTTCATTATAACCTCAGTGGCCGCAGAGACCAGTTGCGTATTTATTTAATAAACGGGTATACCCGTAACATCTCTTTTTCTTATAACAACCCCTACAGCAGCTCTTCTTTAAATGAAGGGTTTATTATTGGTGCAGGTTATGCTCAAAATAGGGAGATCCCCTACAAAACTGACAGCGCCAATAAAACACTTTTTTATAAGAAACCCGATTTTACCAGGAACACCGTTTATGCCACTGCAGGTTTTACAATCAGGAGAGGTTTATTTACAAAACATATTTTTACAGTAAGTTACACACACCAAAAAGTTGATGATTCCATCATCACTAAAATGTACAATCCCAATTATTTTAACAGCCCGGTCACCTCAAAAGATGTTGTTGATATTAATTATGTGCTGCAATATGCCAATGTAAATAACAGTTCGTATTCATTAACAGGCAAAACCGCATTCTTTACCTTTCAAAAAAGAGGATTGGGTTTAACCGGTGGCATTAATATGTTAACCCTTGAGGCCGGCTTTAATAAATATTTTAGTATGGGAAAAAACTGGTACAGCAGCATTCAGCTTAATGGAAAAATAAAACTCCCTTTTCAGCAGGCCTATATAAACCAGCGCGGGCTTGGCTATGGCGACGTTTATTTGCGGGGCCTGGAATATTATGTAATTGATGGGGTGGCAACAGCTTTAATTAAATCAACCATTAAGAAAAAAATTATTGATTTCAATATACCATTCCCTTTTTTACCAAAGCTGTTAACAAAGATACCCATTACCATTTTTGCAAAAACTTATGGGGATGTGGGCTATGCATACAATAAAAAAACAACCTACACTTACCTCAATAACCGTTTATTATATTCGGGTGGTTTTGGTATAGATATTCTTACCTTGTACGATATAAACCTGCGGCTTGAATACAGTTTTAACCAATTAAAAGAAAACGGTTTATTTTTACATAATCAATCTGGTTTTTAAGTGAAGACAAAAATTCAAACACTACGCGGCCTGGCAGAACTGCGGCACATGAAAATAGCCATCTACAGCCGTGGTATAGAAAATAACCAGCACCAGGAGATTATACACCTGCTGGATGAACTGGCGCTTAGCGGCGTACAACTTGTTTTTTACCAGGATTTTTTCAACCAGTTTTATTCTTCTATAAATGCCAAAGCAAAATATTCCACTTTTAATTCCGCCGAAGACCTGGACAAGAATGTTGATTTCATCATCAGTCTGGGTGGCGATGGCACTTTGCTGGATACAGTTACGCTGGTTAAAGACAGCGGCATACCGGTGGCCGGCATCAATTATGGCCGCCTGGGTTTTTTAGCAAATATTGGTAAAGAAGATTTGATACCTGCAGTAGAAGCGCTTGTAAACAGAACGTATGTGCTGGACAAAAGAACATTGATACACCTGGATTCGGATGTACCGTTGTTTGGTGATGCCCCTTATGCCCTGAATGAATTTACGCTGCACAAAAAAGATTCATCACCTATGATAAAAATTCACACGTATTTAAACGGTGAATTTTTAAATACCTATTGGGCCGATGGCTTAATTGTTGCTACTCCAACCGGTTCAACGGGTTATTCTTTAAGTTGTAACGGCCCCGTAGTTTTTCCTGATAGCGGCAGTTTTGTTATCACTCCTGTATCGCCGCATAACCTCAATATCCGCCCCATTGTAGTACCCGATGACAATATTATTTCTTTTGAAGTTGAAGGAAGAACCGATGGCTTTTTATGTACGTTAGACAGCCGCAGGGAAATTGTAACCAAAGATATTCAGCTTGCTGTAAGGAAAGAAAAATTCAGCTTTAACCTGATACGCCTTAATGAAAATAATTTTTTACAAACGCTGAGAAGCAAGCTGAGTTGGGGTTTGGATAAGAGGAATTAAGTGGATATTCTTCGACATAGAACCGGGATTTTAATATTGTAGTTTTCTTAAATTACATTGACGCAGTTAACAATACAAAATAGAATGGCAATGAAATGGCGTTGGGACCAAGGTAGATTGAGTTACTTTCAGTTTGAAAACTTGAAAGCTATTGCTCATTGCCTTCACAGGTTAGAAGGTATTGTCATTAATCAAAAAGACATTGACCCACTTCGGGCAGAATTAGAAAATTTTACCGGACTTCCATTTGCACCCCAACATTATAGGGTTTGGCGTAACTACAAAAGAGTTTTTGAATGTTCATTTCTTGCAACCAATATTCATGATAGACTTTATGTAACTGACTTCTGCAAAAGAGTTGCTTCTGACGGAGAAAAAAAGATTGATGTTGATGAATTTCTTTCCCTTTTTATTCCTCGTTTTAGATTTCCCTTTGCTGCATTTAGTGACTATGAAAAATCGGATAATCTTATTTATCCCTTTTGTGCAGTCCTGAAATATCTTATTTCAAATTTTCAAATTGGCTTACAAGCAAATATTTCTTTACCCGATATTTTCTCTTTAATCATCGGGAATAATTGTACCGGACTTGAACCAATTGAACATTATACCACACTAAAAAGGACAGATTGCAAACCTGATGGGGATGAAAATAGGCAAGTAAGAGAAATGTTGATATTTATTAGTCAGTTAAGTATTCTTAAATGGTACGGCGGAGCTCTATATCTTGACATTTCTGCAAAGGATTATGAAGACTACAATGGCTTTCAGCATTTAACGAACCCTTTTTACTTACAGCCTAAAGAAATTAGAGAAGAAGAATATTTGGCAATGACTTCGTTGACTGATGAGATTGTTTATCCTTTTAAACTGCAATCAAGAGAAATGCCAACGGACGATATTTTTATCGAAGGCAAACGAACAAGAGTAACACATATAAAGATTGAAAGAAGTCCATTATTAAGAAGGTTATTTTTTGAAAAATACCCTGAAACGATTTGTGATATGTGTGTATGCGATACTAAACAACGATATCCATGGACTGAAAATTTATTGGAAGTTCACCATATTTTACCTCTATCGTCACCACTCCTAATTACTGGAGAGGGAACCTCCTTAAATGATGTGGTAGGGCTTTGTCCAAATTGCCATAAAAGTGTCCACACTTATTACAAAAATTGGCTTAATGAATACAAAGTTGATGACTTTACAAGTCGCTTTGAAGCCAGAGAAATTTATGAACAAGCAAAAAGCAGTGTATTATTATGATGATAAAAGTTGAAGAAAAAATATCACTTAAAGAACAGTCTGCTCTTTTAAAAAATTGTATTAATAAAGAGTTAGACTTAAAGCTTCAATTAAAAAAGACAGGGCTAACCTATGACCATCTGCGTTATAGGAATTATACACAAACCGATTTACCAAAGAATGACTATAAAAGCATTGAAGATTTAATACAAATTAAAAAAGGAATTCCTGCTGTAAGTTTTTTTTCTGGTGCTGGTGGCCTTGATATTGGTTTTGAATATGCTGGTTTCAATAATTTGGCTTCGATTGAAATTAATGAGTTGTTTTGCGAAACGCTTCGCTTAAATTTCCCAAACCAGCTTGTCATCGGACCGCCAAACTTAACTGGGGATGTAAAAAACAGGGAAACTATTGCTAATGTTCTAAAAAAATCTGTCGGCATTAAATCCCCATTTGAGGGAGTTTTCCATGGTGGTCCACCTTGCCAACCATTTAGCATTGCATCAAATCAACGCTTTAGCAAAGATGATGATAATTTCAAAAGAAAGGGTTTTGACGACAAAGAAAAAGGAAACTTACTGGAAGATTACATTTGGTTTATTGAACAATTTAAACCTAAGGTTTTTATTATTGAAAATGTTTCTGGACTACATGAAATAGATAATGGAATGGGGCTAACTAAATCGCTTGAAAAGCTTGTGAAAATTGGGTACAACATTTCCAAGCCACAAGTCGTGAATGCAGCAAATTATGGTGTTCCGCAAAAACGTATGCGTTTGATTGTAGTTGGGACAAGAGCAAAATCTAAATTTGAATTTCCTGTAATTAGTTTATTTCAAACACCTTGCTTTGATGTGTTTGCCAAACCCATCGGCGATAATGCAAACCATATAACAAGAGAGCATACAGCACAATCTGTTTTACGTTACATGGAACTCTTGTTTGGGCAGCGTGACCATTTAGGCAGAGTCGATAGATTGAATCCATATTTTCCAAGCAAGACCGTAATTGCAGGTGGAACAAAAGGTGGCGGACGTTCACATTTGCATCCCTATTCTCCCAGAACTTTATCAGTCAGAGAAAGTGCAAGACTTCAAACCTTCCCTGACGATTATATTTTTGTCGGACCTTCGGCAAGGCAATTTACACAAGTTGGAAATGCTGTCCCGCCACTACTTGCTTTTAAACTGGCTTTTCAAATTTATAATCAGTTCTATAAATAGCCAAGGCACCAAAATAGGGACATTTTTTGCCGGGTAGGCAAAATAGGTTTGTTTTGTCATAGTACAAATGCTTAACTGGACAGTAGAAAAAAAATCGTATTGCAAAAATCAATATAAATTTTACGGGATACCTTCACAACTTTACTTATGCCATCCAAATCAAAAAAATTCCGCTCCATTTTTATCCTTTTCTGGTTTTTACTGGCCTATATTCTTGCAGCATTGATCTGGTGGTTTATTGCCCTTAACCGCCAGAACCAGCAAATGACAAAATATGAAATGGAGCAGTTGCAGCCAACAAATAATAATTACCAGGCAACATTTAATGATATTAAATCTTTGGAAAAAAGAAAAACCGCACAATACATTGGTGAGGGCGTTACTTTTTTTCTGCTCATTATCGCCGGGGCAGTTTTTGTTTTCAGGGCTGTAAGGCGGGAACTAAGAATAAGCCGTCAACAGCAAAATTTTATGATCGCCATTGCGCACGAATTAAAAACACCCATTTCGGTTGCCAAACTGAATTTGGAAACCATGCAAAAAAGAAGATTAGATGAGCACCAGCAGCAACGGCTTATACAAACTACCCTGGAAGAAACCAACCGCCTGAATGCGCTTTGTAACAACATGCTCCTTTCCTCACAAATAGAAGCAGGTGGTTACCGCATTACCAATGAAGAAACCAATATCAGTGAACTGACCGGCAATTGTGTACAGGATTTTATTACCCGGTATCCGCATCAAAAAATTGAAGCAAATATTGCTCCTGATATCTTTATTAATGGCGACAGGCTATTGCTGCAAATGCTGGCCAATAACCTAATTGATAATGCCATAAAATATGGCGCTAAAGAATTGCCGGTTACTGTTTTATTATCTGAAGCAAATAATAAGATCACCTTACAGGTAAAGGACCGGGGTAAAGGAATTGCTGCTGAAGAAAAAGATAAGATCTTTAATAAATTTTACCGGGTGGGCAATCCCGCTACAAAAGCCGCAAAAGGAACAGGGCTGGGCCTTTATTTATGTAAAAACATCGCCAGGCAGCATAATGCAAACATTTCTGTGACAGACAATACCCCGTCAGGTGCTATTTTTACAGTTACCTTAAATTCATCCATTGAAAAAATATAGCTTTGAAGATGGCCGATAAAA
>JANNYY010000357.1:0-4499 GCA_031410355.1 Chitinophagaceae bacterium
GTGTGGAATCCCAACAGTAAAGAAGTGGTTTATTGCAGCAAAAAAAAATATGGTACGGCTTATGCCATCAGTACCAATACCGATTTGTTTGCCTACAATGTTGAAACCGGTAAAACAAAAAATTTAACCGAAGGCATGATGGGTTATGATATCAATCCTTCCTTTAACAGTAAAGGCGAACTGGCCTGGTTAAGTATGAAAAGAGATGGATTTGAATCGGATAAACAGGACCTTATGGTAAGTAACGGATCTGCAAAAATGAACCTTACCCGGTCCAGAGATGATATACACGTGGAAGGATACCGCTGGAGTGATGATGGCAAAAATATTTTTTTCTATGCCCCTGTAAACGGCACCCTGCAATTGTTTTCTGTTAATTACCCGGGCTTAACAAGGATGCTGCCGCTGGTAAAACAAATTACCAAAGGCGATTTTGATGTGAATGGAATTATTGGCCAATTGGGTAATACATTAATTGTTTCACGTACAGATATGAACCACGCTGCAGAAATTTATACGGTTGATATTACCACCGGCAAGATGGCACAACTTACGCATGTTAATGATGAAACTTACGCATCACTCAGCATGAGCAAAACCGATAGGCGTTTTGTAAAAACTACTGATGGAAAAGATATGCTGGTTTGGGTTATTTATCCTCCGGATTTTGATCCTGCAAAAAAATATCCTACACTTTTATATTGCCAGGGCGGGCCGCAATCGCCATTAACACAATTTTATTCTATGCGGTGGAATTTTCAATTGATGGCTGCCAATGGTTATATTGTTGTGGCACCAAACCGCAGGGGTATGCCCGGGCATGGCACCAAATGGAATGAGGACATCAGCAAAGATCATGGCGGCCAGGCCATGCAGGATTATTTAAGTGCCATTGATGCGTTAAGCAAGGAAAAATTTGTTGATAAAAACAGGCTTGGCTGTGTGGGTGCAAGCTATGGAGGCTACTCTGTTTTTATGCTGGCAGGCATGCACAATAACCGTTTTAAATCTTTCATCAGCCATGATGGCATTTTTGATTTTAAAAGTATGTATGGCACTACCGAGGAATTGTGGTTTGTAGATTGGGACTATGGAGGCGCTTATTGGGATAAGAAAAACCTGGCTGCACAAAAATCTTATGCCAAATTTTCACCCAGTAATTTTGTTGACAAATGGAATACGCCCATTTTAATTTACCAGGGCGGTAAAGATTACCGGGTGCCTATTGAGCAGGGCCAGCAGGCTTTTCAGGCGGCACAGTTAAAGGGCATTAAAAGCAAATTCATTTTATTGCCAGATCAAAATCACTGGGTACTTACTGCACAGGATGCCTTGGTTTGGCAACATGAATTTTATAAATGGCTTGATGAAACATTAAAATAATCAGCAGGTATGCAGCAACCGCAGGAATATTAATGACTGAATATTTTTAATTAACAAAATAGGTTAAGTTTTTTTACCGGCTGTCCTTTTGCGAATTTATACTACGGCTATTTTATCTTTTTTACTGTATTATTGCATTTTTACACAACAATAAACATACTTATTCCCTATGCCATTGAGCAGCAAACGCATTTTGTACTTTATTTCATTTCTCTTTACTATTGCCATAATATTAATACCCAACATGGTTATTGCCCAGCTAACCATTAAAGGCAAAGTAATTTATCGAACCGACGCAATGCCTGCTGCATTTGCCAGCGTAACCCTGTTAAATCATAAGAGCATAGAAACAATGACAAATTTTGCAGGAAATTTTTCGCTGCATATCGCTGATTCAAAAAGCAATGATACTGTTGTGATTTCATCTGTAGGTTACCAAAGTATCAGGATGCCTTTGTATGTAGCAGCTAAAAGATCAGAATTTGTTCTTTCAGAAATGGTTAAAAGCATGGAAGGCGTTACGGTATGGAATACGCAGGTAATTGGCTCCATGTCGGAATCTGTGGGATATTACAGAAGCTGGAAACATGAAAACACCGGCGGCGAAATAGGGCGTATTTTTCATCTCCCTTATAAAAAATTTAAAATAGATAAAATACGATTTAAAGCCGGTAACCTTTGTGATACCTGTTTATTACGAGTGCATATCCGCAAGGTTGTAGATGGTTTACCCGGTGAGGAAATTTTAGGTGATTCAATTTCTATGTTTGTAAATCACCTTTCGCTTGACATGAAAATACCTGAATTTGATCTTACCCCTTATGATCTTACTTTTATCGAGAAAGATTTTTTTGTTGGCATTGAAGTTTTAAATTGTGGAAACGGCAAAAAGGGATTTTGTTCTTTTAATTTTGCCGGCACCGAAAAAGGAGAATATGTTTATAAATCCAAAGGCAGTAATGAATGGCAAACAACTGATGACTATACCATTTACCTGAAATTGTTTTTGAGATTTTAGGTAATCTTAATGCGCAAAATCAACTTCAAAATTTCCTTTTATTCTCTCTATTGATGGATTGAAATAACCAAATTTAAGATCAGGAAATTCTTCACGTATCAGTTCCATCATTTGTTTAACACCCATGCATTCCCCAGTTTCTGTAACGCCAATTTTTCCCAGGTACCAATCCGGGTCAATATTAAAATTACGCCATTGTATCATGCACAGTCCTGTTTCTTTTATCAGTTTTCTTAATGCTTCATATTCTTCAATACTGTCCGTCATGCCCGGGAAAACAAAATAGTTTATACTTGTCCAGCCACCAAAGCTGCGTACAATTTTTAAACTCTCAATCAAATCTGCAAACACATAATTATTTGGGCGGTAATACGGTGTGTAAATACTTTCCCTTGCTGAGTTAGTGCTTACCCTCATACTCGTTAAACCAGCTTCGCACAAAGCTTTTACAGCATCTGGTTTACTGCCGTTGGTATTAATATTGATGCTTCCTTTTTGTGTATGTTTTCTTATTTCGATAATAGCATCCCGAATGGTTTCCCACATAAGCAACGGCTCACCTTCGCAACCCTGTCCAAAACTTATTAATGGAAAAGGCGCTGTTTCCAGGTGCGGCACGGTGAATTCAACGATCTCTTCTGCAGTAGGTTTAAACGTTAACCTGTCCTGCGTACTTATTATGGTTTCATCCAGTGGCTGAAAAGAAATACATCCTATACAGTTTGCATTGCATGCCGGAGAGACAGGTACGGGGCATTCCCACCGGCCAATGGCTAAATTTCTTGCTGCGGGGCATGTATAGGTCATGCAGCAGTTTTCCATTAAATGTTTTATCAAACGATTGTGCGGATAAGCAGCCAGTAAATTTTTAGTTCCTGCCTCAATTAATTCATCAACATATCCTTCCGCTTCCTGCCTGATGTCCTGTTCAATTCTTACCGCAGGCACGTACATTTTTTCATCCTGCCATGCTGCTGCTGTGTAACAAAATAATGGCAGTGTTGGCGCATCTTTTTCTGTTTCGTAAGCAGCCATATATAAACCGGTATGCGCCGGTGGAATAAATGCTGCAACAGCCCATCCTTTTTCGCAAAGCCGCATATCCCCTGTTTCCACATCAATGCCAATTCCCTTGCGGCCCGGCAGTTCATATAAATTTCCGCCCGCGGGTAATTCTATCCATTCGTCAACCGGTACAGGCATTGCATCCCAGCCGCTGCGGCCAGTTGCATACAGCGAAGTATCTTCATAGATATTTCCTTCCCCGTCGGAAAATAATATGTATGGGCTTTCTGTTAACATGGCATTTTTTAATGCTTTTCTTTTGTGATCAACCGCCGTCAGGATTTGCAACCGCTTACGGGATTTAGCAAACTCCATGGCGGTTAAACCAATGCTTTATTCAGAAGTTGCTCTGAACAAAAACGGTTAAATGTTTTTTCATCAATATCGCAACTGTCTTCGTCAATTTCAGATTGTATTAATTTGTTCGATTTAAAATCAACTGTAAGTATCCTGTCTTTTAAAATAACATTGTTTAAGTCAACCCAATAAAACATCTTTTTGTAAAATACATAATGCACTACCAGAGCAGCCGTATCTAATTCTATCTTTACTTTTTTATTCAGAAATTCAAAAAAGATACCATGAACAATTAAAATAATAGCAATAGCAATTGAACCGGATGTTATATAAGTAAGAACTGCAGCAATACCTAATAGTAAAAGCCTGTTTATTTTATACTTATCTAAAAGAGTCTTTACAAAAAAAGAAGCTGTAAACAGGATCAGCCCTGCCCCAACTCCCAAATAATAATCCCATTTATCAGCATAAACAAAGGCAGCAACCCCCGCAATTGCTAATAATGCCCTTGTGGTAATTATTTCAATTTCTGCCCGGTTATTTTTTAAATCTATTGAAAACATTTATTTTGGAATTGAAGAAATACCAGTTCATAAATTTTCATTTATGAAATTTATTTTGGGTTTGCCGCTACCAGTAAATTGCACAATTTAAATAAACAACGGGCACCTACATTTTCATCCCACTCATCGTGGCTTACCCCAACTTCATTCAAATCGAAACCAACTAACTGCCT
>JANNYY010000358.1:0-4088 GCA_031410355.1 Chitinophagaceae bacterium
CTTTCATACTTTGCAAAAAAGCTCCGGTGCCGCAACCAATATCCAAAATCCTTCCTTTGGTCATCCCGGTTTCATTAATCACCAATCTTCTTTTTGCACCCAGTGTTCTTTTACGAACCAAATGATACAGGCTGTTTATAATTCCTTTTTTTGTATCGCTGTGCGAAATATAATTATCAGATGCGTAGTAAGCGCCAATTGTATCCTGCCCAGGCACATCCTGTGTAAACCTGGCTGTGCAGGCATTGCATTGCCAGATGGAAAATATTTTTTGAGAAACAGTATGGTCTTTGGCAGTAAGTTGCTCCTGTATCAATTCACTTTTACAAACGGGGCAACCGGTATAATGTATCATGAAAGCGTTAGATTTTTATGGCATTTCCAAAAGAAGATGTGCCGTTTATTTGTGTAAAATAAATGAGCAGCGCTACCAAACATAAGGCTCCCAATACAATAGCCCATATCCACCAACTGTCTTTTATTTCCGGTTTTGGTGCTAAAAATTCTGTCATCAAGGTGTTGGTAGATTCTTTATCCCCCACTAAAATATGATGCTCTGCATCCGGGTGAATTACTCTTTCGGCAAACACGGGTTGTAAAAATGCTGCAGGTAATTCTTCCTGCGTAAAACTGATATTACCGGTTTCATCAACAAAGAAATTTCCAATACTTTCCAATTTTGCATTAGACTGCCCAGCGATTTGTTTTTTAAGATTATCACAGAAATGATCCAGCGCTTCTGTTACTTCATCTTTATTGCCCCCTGTTGATGCGGACAGGTAATCCAGTAAATCGTGTGTTTCAGTTTCTGCATTATCAAACTTAATAAAAGGCTGTGGTGGCGCAACTATTTTATTGGTAAAATCAGCGGCTGCTCCACTATTATTTATAGACAAAGTACCTAAGCCAGGCAAGGGGCAGGTTTTATTTTGAAAAAGAAAAGAAGCAATTTGTTTTTGCATTGGAGCAAAGATAGAGAAAAAGGAGCCTCACTCCGACCTCTCCCCAAACCCCTCTCCAAAGGAGAGGGAACTGGAAGATGGAAGTTCATTGTATAAAATTTTTCTTCGCTTTGATCTACCAGATTTCCTCCCCCTCCGGGGGAGATAGAGGGGGCTGTAGTTCGGGGTTTAAAAATTAACCCTCACTCCGCCCATCAAATTCAAACCATACACTTCATAATTATGCCAGCGCTGGTATTTGGTATTTAAAATATTATTCACATCCATCCATGCGCTGAAGGTTTTATTTATCTTAAATTCTGCACCCGCACTTAAGTCAGAACCCGGATCGTAGGTTTTACTTACATTTCCTTTAGCCAGGTAATGACCGGCGCCAAAAGCATAAAAATCGGCCTTTAACAAAACCTGCTTAAACGCCCACCAGCGTAAAGAACTTGTAAACTCCATCGGCATGGTATGCCATGCTTTTGCATTGTTCTTCATTCCTGTGTAACCATTAAATGTTAACCCTGCCGTCACCGTAAATTTTTCTTTGCTTACATAACTTATATCGCCATGCACTTTAAAATTATTTACTTTGCTTTCGTTACTTATAACAAATGCTTTATTATCAGTTGCGGTATCATTAATAAAGAAAGGCAGATTTTCATAAGTTACATAACCTGCTTTGGCATTAACGTTAAAATGCTTGCCCAGCGTTGCTTTTATACCACCGTAATATTCTGTCTCTTTGGTGTTTAATTGTGCAGTTACTGCTTTTAAATATGGATTTATTGCAGAAAGATTGCGGTAAGTATTCTTTGTATAACGCCCTACCCATCCCGCCTGGAATGCAAAAACATTCTCTTTAATAAAAGCTTCGGCAAATACATTGGGGAGCCAGATAAATTTTCCATTATCCCAGGTAGGAATTACCCCGCCATTGATACTAAAACGTGGTGTTGAAAAGACCAATGAAGGTGCTACCTGGAATACATTGTTATTGATCTTTACATTAGCAGGCAGCAAATTCTTTGTTGTGTAAGCAGTAATATCCGCTTTGGCATCTACTTTAAAAGTAAATACTTCGCCAAATTGCTTTTCTACCGGGGCTGTTAAAATAAATGAGGTTTCGTTAAGTTTATTTACATTGATAAAATTGCTTACCTGCAAACTGGGATTGTAGTTTATTCCAAACGCTCCCGTTTTAGTATTGCGTATGCCTATTTTAGCGGAGAGATCCTGGAACTGCTGGCGTACATCTTTCTTGCTGTACTTATATATGGCTGTATCATAACCATACAGGAAGTTTTCATCCAGTTTTACATCTACATTAGCGTACACTTCATTGGCGGGTAAAAAAATGCTGCCCGCTGCTTTAAGGTGCAGCTTTGAATAATCCTGGTAAACTAATTTGCCTTTGGAAGAAATATAACCGGCATATACATTTGCTAAAAACTTTTTACCGTCTCCAAAACTAAAGCCTGCACTTACATAAGGTGTGGCCAGGTTGCCATAACCAACTTTTACATAATTCCTTAAGCCAAGGTACAGGTTGGTATCCTGCTGCAAAGCCAGTGGATTTAATGGTATGGGCTGATAGGAATAAAATAAATTCTGTGGCGGAATGTTATATGCCAGGTTGGGAGTTGTTGTATCGGCATTTAAATGCGTTGCAGAAAAATTAATTTTTACCGCATTACGCAAAACCGGTTTATAGGCAGAGTTAATATCAATGGTGGATGTTTTTTTGAGGGTATCTTTTTGAGCTGACGCAACAATGGGGAATAAGCAATTTGCAATAAGCAATAAGCAAATGGCTATTTTTATATTGCTACTTTCATTATTGAATATTGATAATTGTCCGAAGGATGCTGTGCGAATATTGATCATTGAATATTTTATTTTTTGCATGATTGTTTTATTGATATTTTTAATCCTAATTCCCAATTCTTAATCCTCAATTACTAATTCCCTCCAACTTTACTAACAGCCTTCTCCTCTGCAATGGCTCTCTCCAATTTCTGTTGTGCTTCATCTTTTAATTCAGGTATCACAGAATTTTTAGCCACACTTTCATAAGTTGCTTTTGCATTGAAATAATCTTTCTGCTGCATAAAAATATCGCCCAATAAAATATAACTTTTGGTTACCCAGTTATCGTAAGATCCTGTTTCTTTTATTACCGCCAGTGCCGATTTTTCGGCAACAGCCAGGTTGCCCGTGCTAAATTGGCAATTGGCTATTTCGTAACGGGCCTCGGCACCCCAGGCCGATTTATTGATGGCTGCAACAGATTTAAATGAACTGATGGCAGCAGCACAATCATTATTTACCTGTTGCGATTTACCAAGCACCAGCAAGGCAACAGATCTGTCGTCGGTACTGATACCTTTTTTGGTAAGCAAGTTTTTAGACGCCGTATTTGCCTGGGCATAATCTTTTAACTGGTAATAAGTACGTACTAGTCCCCGCAATGCTTCCAACTGGTTATCCTGATTAATGGAACCACCGGTTAATGATTCAAAATATTTTTTTGCTTTTACATAATCCTTCAGTTCAAAATAACTGATACGGGCCGCTTCCAGCGTAGCTTTTTCAAAGAAGCGGTTAAGGCCTTTACTGTTCACATAATCATAGCCAATCAACGCATTCTGAAAATCTTTGGCAGCATTGTAACATTCGCTGCTGAAATAATTGGCTTCCAGAACATAAGCGCCATCAGGGAATTTTGATAAATAATTTTTATACCCCGCAAGCGCAGCATTGCAATCATTGGCATTGTATTTTAATGCTGCAGAGGTGTAGGTTAAAGAATCTGCTTCGCTGGTAGAAATGCTTTTTCCGCTGCGGCGCATCATCTCAACATATTCATTGGGCTTACCAATTTCTACATAAATATTTTTCATGATATCGGTTGCTTCATCTGCTTCCTGCGACTGGGGATATTTTTGAACCAACGTTTGGTAATTTGATAAGGCATCGTCATACTTATCGGTATTGTAATAAACCAAGCCCAGTTTTAAATAAGCCCTTGGCTTTAATCCGCCGGCTTCAGGGTCGTTTAATACATTGCTGAGGTAAGGCACAGCCGACAAAAATTTTTCATCGGCAATATAAGTTTGGGCAATTTCCATATTCACATCG
>JANNYY010000359.1:0-2009 GCA_031410355.1 Chitinophagaceae bacterium
ATAAGTTAGCATCCATAAATAGCTACCTGTTGGCTGTTTTTTGCCTTTAAAAGTACCATCCCATTTTTGGGTTATATCATTACTTTTAAAAATTAATTGCCCCCATTTACTATATATCTGCATAAAATAATATTGAAGGGCAAGATTATCTATTACACCAAAGGTTTCGTTTACATTATCATTATTAGGGGTAAATGCAGAAGGAATATATACATCACAATCGCCCGGTAAAACCCTGATGGTATCAGAAGCTTCGCATAAATTTTTTGTAACACTAATATAATAAGTACCTGTTTGATTAACCAATATTGATTCCGTGGTTTCGCCGGTACTCCATAAATAACTGTCGTAATTTGTACTGGCTGTTTTCAATACAACCGGTTTATACCTGCAAATGCTTGTATCAGTTCCCAGGCTTACAACAGGTTTAGGTATAGCAGAAACCTTGATAGAATCTCTTATCTTACAACCATTCTGTTCCATCTCCAGCCAATAATCGCCAAACCCGGTTGTTGTTGTTTTATTGCCAGTGAAACCAGTGTTCCATAAATAATTTACACCAAAAATTTCATCCACACCTATTTGCAATGTTATTACTTTGCAGCCAGATGTATCAGCTCCTAAAAATTCTGCCGAACCTGCAATCCATATTTTCCTGGTGATAGTATCATTTAAACCCGAACAATCTATTTTATAAACAATTAATTTTACATCATAAAAACCAGCGCCTGCATAAATATGTGTTGGCTGCAGTATCAGGGATTGCTGTCCGTCGCCAAAATTCCACTTAACCGAATCTATACCATTAAGCCTGTTGATTTTAAAAGGTACATCCAGATCCAAACAATTGCCAGCCCTGCTAAAATCATAAGGATTAGAATTACTGTCGAAATAGCTTTGCATAAAAGTTGGTAATCCAAACTGAACGCTATTATTTGCTCCAAAATTAATTTTATTAAGTACGAAATTACATCCAGGGCCATAAATGTTCGGATTCTCAATCACAGAAAGTGTACTGGCTGTCCATCTGGCCATATAAATCTTTTGATCAGGGCCTAATTGTAAAGCACCGGCGTACAAGGGCGTGCTTTGAGAAATGATCTGTTTAGTAGAAATAATTGTTGCAGCATTATGGGATGTAATATCGAATTGGTAAAGCTTACAGGGGTCCGAAGCAGAATTATTTGCCGAAACATACAGCAATTTGCCATCTGGTGAAAACTCAGCTCCATATATTCCCGGATAAGATACATCGTGAGGAATGGCGTTTGGCCTGAAAACAACAGGGTTAGAAATAATTCCGGTTTGGTTATCAAAATCCATTAACTGTACTGCATCATTATCAAAAGCATGGCAGGCCATTAATTTATCTCCCCTACTTGAAAATTTTAACGTGCCGATTGCATTATTTAACTGCCCGCCGATTACCAGACCGGTACTACTGATAACCGGCGTAAGATTTAAACCTGCAGATGTAAGTAAATAGGTGTAATACTTATCTGTATTCCATTTTTGAATTACAATCCATACATCTCTTTTATTACAATGCCTGATTGCGGCCAATTTTTCCAGTACATCATCCTGTATTAAAGCATTTTTTACAATAACAGCACCATAACCGCTGTCAGCCTTCATATCAATAATATTATAAGACAATGCCGGAAATTCTATGGTTGCAGATCCAATGGTGAATAAATAATATATACTGTCGCTGCCCGGCATGGGAACTATAACGGTATTATTGGTACTGCTCACCTCACCCCTTAAACCCATACCGCCCATCATGGTTACATGTTTTCTGTTTTGCACAGATACACCATTTGTGTAAAACAATAATTTTCCATTATTATCACTCATAGTTGCCGACCCTTCAAGTGAATTTGCGGTTCCGTTATTTAAAGTTACAGGAGGAGATTGGTTAAAATCAAGACCAATACGGTTTCCAAAATACCAATTATAAGTTTGCTTTTGTGCAAATACAAAAATTACAATAAAAAAGAAGGATATGG
>JANNYY010000360.1:0-7038 GCA_031410355.1 Chitinophagaceae bacterium
ATACTTGCCAGTTTTGAAAGCCTAACAACCGACCCAAATGCGCAGGTGAGCAAATATTTTTATGGGACAATAGTAGACTTAGAAAGAGCTTTAATTGATTTAGATTTATTAAAGGACCCTGGAGTTGTGCAATTGCGAATAGAAATTATAATACAAATCAAATTTTGGAATAAAATTATTCGTCAGATTGCTTTTTATCTCTCTGGAAAAGACACTGAATTGCAAGAACATTTGCTTAATTCCGTGGTATATACGTATAATTTTTTAAGAGTTTTAGTAAGACAGATAATAACTAGTAAATCATCAGATAAGTCCAGTGTAGATTTAAATCGGGCCCTTCCCCGCCCGAATGAGAAACAAAAATATGCGATTCTTAATAATATGGAAATTGAGTTGGATGATGAAAAATACCTAATAGCAAAGTTTGTAGAAAATTATAAATTCAAACGTTTCCATGACTTTCAAAAAATAATCGAAGAGAAAAGCCTGAATGAATTTTTAACTAGTCTTGATAATACAAGAATAAAAACAGGAAAAGAACAAATTGATGTTAATTTATTTTTCAAAGAATCAGTTGTACAACATATAACTGAATTACTCATGGAACAGCAAATAAGTGCAATTCCAGTGAGTATTTACTTAGATACAAATAGCGAGGAAGATATTGATGTTGTTTATAGAACAGTTAAAGCTGCAATTCGATCCTTAGAGTTTTACATCAGTAAAGATTTCTCCGCAGAATTTGGGTCTTGGTTTAAAAGAATTTTACTCAAACCCCAAGGTATCATTACGAGTGATGAACTTCTTGAAAGACTAAATAGAATTGAGAAGGGCGCAGAAGATCATTTGAAAAACAAGGCTCAATCTGAAATAATTATAAGTCAAACAGAAGCCCTATCAGCAATTTTGAAATCTAGTGAAAACATTCCTCAAATGGTTATTATGATTGGGTCTTTATTAATATTGAAGACATTAGATAAAAACAACGAGGCGTTTATTATAACACGTACTCTAACTTTAAGGGAAATGATAATCATAAATGAAAAACCTACTTTATTGAAAGAACCAAGTATTTTATTAGATTTATTGGAGGCATCAGAAAAAGCTGCTGCCAACATTGGTATCCAATAGTGAGGCTGAACATTGAAACAATCAGCAGTGGTAATTCTGTTGTATTGTGGTTCGGAGCTTGACGAACAAAGCCCAGTTTCAGTTCTTAATATTTAACTTTATCAGTCAACTTTTTTCAGGACGGGGTCAGTTATAAATTTAGCTTCAGTTCCGGGCAGACTGTTGGTCAATTCCCCCACTGTAGCAATACTCGATATCTCTTCTTTACTTTCTTTAATTTTACCGAAATTCTATCTGAACAAAAAGTAGTATAAAACTGAATATTACCAATATCTTTATAATTCCAAAACCCATCAATGAGGAAAATTATTCTATATATTTTTCTTTTGCTTCCATGTATATGTCTTGCCCAGGCAACAGACAAGCGTGGCGTGCATATTACCGAAGCTTCACTGGCTAGTGAGGGAACTACTTATGCCGTTGTTATAGGTATTTCTAAATATAAAGATGTTACCCAACTTAAATTTGCCGACCGGGATGCTAAAATATTTTCTGATTTTTTGATTAACAGGAATGGTATGGCATTGGACTCGAATAACGTTAAGGTTTTTTTAAACGAAAAAGCTACGCTGAATAATATAGGTAATGCACTAAGTGATATTATTACTAAAAATCTAAAAAAGGGAGACAGGATCATTTTCTTTTTTGCCGGCCATGGTGATTATGATGCCAATATTTTAAAGGACCAGGCTTTATTGTTGTTATACGGCGCTCCAAAACAAAACTATTTCCAAAATATATTCAGCGGAGATTTTATTTCAACTGCCGATCTGAATTCGCGTTTTATTGAGCCGCTGTCATCAAAAGGATGCGAGGTAACACTTATTATAGATGCCTGCCATGCTACAGGAATGAACAAGAACCTTAGCGGTGGCGCAGAAGGTGGCAAGATAACCATGATGGCCCTGGAGAATATGACCTCACCAGTTAAAATATATTCCTGCAAGGCAAATCAATATTCGCTGGAGAGTGAGCAATGGGGTGGAGGCAGAGGATTATTTTCTTATGTTCTGATGGAAGGTTTATATGGCATGGCCGACCTCGATAATAATAAAAAAATAAGTCTTCGCGAATTGCGGCGTTATCTTGAAGATAACGTAGCTGGCATGGCTGCACCCAATAAGCAGGATCCTATAATTAAAATTGAAAATGATGATGCTACGCTTGTGAGTGTACATGATTCGCTTCTTGCGTTATATAAAACTGAAAAAGGTAAAAGCCTTATGTTTCTGTCTAAGGCTGATACAAAAGGCGGCGATGATCCTTTTCTGAATACAATGGACAGCCTGCAAAAGAAAATATACACACAGTGTGACAGCCTTATTGAAGCAAAAAAATTGGATGCGGCTTATCAGGTATTTTTAATTTTTACAAAAAAAGATAGTACCAGCGATGCGTCCCTGCAGTTAAAAAGGAATTTAAGCGCTTCTTTGCAGGAAAAAGCTGCAATTGTTCTTACTCCCATGTTGCAGGACGTAAGTAAATTCAATTCTTCCATGCGGTATGTTGCGCAGGCAAAAAAAGATCTTGAAAAAGCTGCATCATTGCTGGGCAAAACTCATTTTCTGTATAAAAACCTGCAGGCAAGAATTTTATTTTTAAACGCCTTGTACATTAATCTTAATGGTGAAAACGATAAGGCCAGGGATGCGCTTGCCGATCTTGAGCAATCAGTTATTTTGGAGCCTAATGCTCCTTATACTTATTATTATCTTGGCTATTTTTATAATATGGATAATAACCTTGAAAAAGCCAGGACTAACTATGAAAAATATTTAAACCTGATTCCTAATAGTGGCTGGGCCTACGATAACCTGGGCATTGTATATAAAGATCTTAAGAATTATGATAAGGCCATTTTCAATTACAAAAAAGGTATTGAAATGGACTCTGTTGATGCCATGGCATACTGTAACCTGGGGATGTTGTATGAGTATTTAAACAAAGATGAAGAGGCAAAGCAGGTTTATACAAAAGCTATTGAGCTTGTTCCTGATAACACAACTGCTTATGTATCTCTTGGGCTAATTTATAAAGGTTTAAAAAAATATGAAGAGTCTATAAAATATTTTAAAAAAGAAATAGAAGCCTATCCTTTTTCATCAATCGGCTACACCGACATTGGAATTTCATACAGGTTGACAAATAAATATGATAGTGCCATAAAAAGCTATTTGAAAGCAATTGAATTAGATTCTACCGATGCATATAGCTATAATAATATGGGGAATGTTTATATTGATCTGAAAAAATATGCAGAGGCATTACAGTATTATAAAAAAGCCATCCATATAAAACCTGATTACCCGGTGTGCCTTAATAACATGGGTATAGTTTATAATAAGCTTAAATACTATGATTCTGCAATAATATATTACCAAAAAGCGGTAGAAGCCGATTCGCTATATCCAAACCCCCATATTAACTTAAGCAATACATACAGTACCCTCAAGAATTTTACGGAAGCGCTAAAAAGCGGTAAAAAATATCTTGAATTTGATCCTGGTAATGCATCGGCCTGGTTTAATACAGGGCTCATC
Source organism: Chitinophagaceae bacterium (assembly GCA_031410355.1). Lineage (GTDB taxonomy): Bacteria > Bacteroidota > Bacteroidia > Chitinophagales > Chitinophagaceae > Ferruginibacter. The sequence continues at coordinate 3,672 of JANNYY010000360.1, forward strand.
TATGATAACATGGAAAATTATGATACGGCAATTATTAATTATTTAAATGCCGTTAAACTTGATCCAAAATATGAATCTGCTTATTTTAATTTAGGAATTATATATAACCGTCAAAAAAAATATGGTGATGCTATCAGTAGCTATAAAAAGGCCATAGAATCTGATTCAGCAAATGCGGCTCCTGCTTATAATAATCTTGGCCGGATACATTATTTACTGGAAAACTATGAGGAGGCCGGCATAAATTACAGAAAGTCTGTTGCATTGGATTCGGCTTATGCAAAGGGATGGTTCAACCTGGGAGATATGTTCTATAAAGTAAAAAAATACGATGAATCCACCAATGCTTACAGGAAGGCTGTACAATTCGACACTTCTTTTACTTCTGCTGTCTACTCTATTGCTGTAAATTATCATCTCCTTGAAAAGTACGACGAGGCATTAATATATTATCAAAAATACAATCAGTTAAAACCCGGGCTGTCTTATGTATTAAAGGCGATAGGAGATGTTTATTATAACCACTTTAAAAATTATGATAGCAGTATTTACTATTTTTCCAAATCGTATGAACTAAAAAGTGATGATAAAAATATCATTGAGCAATTGGCTTATAGTTTTTTAAGGCTTGGCAAAACCACGGATGCAGTAGAAATGTTTAAAAAGGAAATAAACCTGTTTCCTGATGATGCATGGGGCTATTATAATATTGCCTGTGTATTTAGTTTGGGAAATAAAACAGCAGATGCGCTTGAGTATTTTAAAATGGCGTTAGATAAAAAAATGAATGAATTAAGCCATTGGGAAACTGATTCTGATCTTAATAATATACGTACACTACCAGAATTTAAAATTTTACTTAAAAAATATTTTTCAGCGGAAGAATTGACAAAGCGGCCTGATATGTTTGTAATAATCAAAAAATAATTACGAAAAGAAAACTGAAAAAGCATTTTCTTATTTAATCAAATACAATATATCACATGCTGTTTTGCAGGATCTTTATATCATCTTCTTAATTATTTTTCCCAGCATCATCAACCCATAATCCACATCATCGTTCCAGGGCTTGCCAAAACTGATGCGTATGCAGTTTGCATAATTATTGCCGGATGAAAATATTTTACCGGGCACTATGGAAATTTGGTGCTTCATGGCTTCGGTACGCAGTTCAAAAGCATTTACCTTTTTATTTAATTCAAGCCAGAGAATAAAACCTCCATGCGGCCGGGAGACTTTTGTGTCTGCAGGAAAATATTTAATAATGGCCTGCACATACCGTAAACTCTGGGTGTGCAGGGCTTTGCGCAGGTTCTTTAAATGAAATTCGTAACGGCCATGTTTTAAATAATGGGCAATGGCTGCCTGGGTAAGTGTAGGGCTGCTGATGTTTTGTATTCTTTTCAATTGCTTAACGCTGTCAAAAAATTTACCGGGTATCATCCAGCCAATACGGTAACCGGGCGAAAGCGATTTGGAAAAAGACGAGCAATACATTACCAGGCCTTTGGTATCATAATATTTGCAACTCCTGGGCCTCGATTTTCCAAAATATAGGTCACCGTAAATATCATCTTCAATTAAAGGGATATTATTTTTTGAAATGATCTCAACAAGTTGCTTTTTATTTTCATCACTCATACAACTGCCTAAAGGATTATTAAAGTTGGGAATAAACACACAGGCTTTTATGGAGAATTTTTTGATGGCTTTTTGCAGATGCGCCAGGTCAATACCTGCTATCGGATCGGTAGCTATCTCTACCACTTTTAATCCCAGGCTTTCAATGGCCTGGTTAATACCAAAGTAGGTAGGGCTTTCAACTGCCACGGTATCGCCGGGTTCGGTTACTGCTTTTAAACAAAGATTGATAGCTTCAAGGCAGCCAGAAGTAATAATAATTTCATCGGCTTTTATATTGGCGCCCCAGTTAAATGCAAGCTTGGCAATTTGTTTTCGCAATTCAATATTACCCTGTGTAAGTTCGTAATCTATGCAGTTGTTTTTTGTATTGCGTAATGCATAAATAGCCGACTTGTTTAGCTTGGCTGCCGGTAACAGGGAGGCATCGGGCACAGCCAAAGCAAAATTGGTAACATTGGCGGCGGCAATATCAGTGTAAATAGAAGCAATCATTTCTTTAACGCTTACTTCGTGCGATAAGCTGTCGGGTTTACCCTGGTTGGGTAGTTCTGGAAACCGGTGGTGGTTAAACCGTACATAATAACCCGACTTGGGGCGTGACTCGATCAGGCCCCTCCCTTCTAAATGATAATACGCCTGGAACGCAGTGCCCATGCTAATTCCGTACTCATCACTTAATAGCCTTACTGAGGGCAATTTATCACCAATGCGCAATACTTCGCCGGCGATCATCTTCTCCAAACCATCTGCTACCTGTATGTAAAGATGGTCATCTGAATTGAATGTTTTTTTCATACGCTTAAATCTGATATAGTCAAAAATACTAAATCTGCATCTGTTTTATTTAAAAAAAATCTCCAAATTTTGTACAATTAATTTCAATTGATGGTTTTTGTAGGGATTGAAAGGTTTTGCATTTCACTACAATTTATAAAACACGCAGAACATGAACGCCATAAGCATAGTAGATTATAACGCTCATCACCAGCCTTATTTTGAAAAATTTAACCGGTACTGGATAGAAAAATATTTTGTAATGGAGCCCATTGATGAATTTGTTTTAACCAACCCGGAAGAGTGGTTATTGAAGCCGGGGGGAGCCATATTAATGGCTGAATATGAAGGAAAGATTGCAGGCACAGTTGCCTTACGTAAAGTTGATGATGTTACTTATGAATTTACCAAGATGGCAGTTGATAATACCTTTCAGCGAAAAGGCATTGCAGAGGCATTAAGTTATGCAAGTTTTAAAAAAGCCAAAGAACTGGGTGCTGATAAGGTTATCCTTTATTCAAACAGCATTTTAACCCCTGCAATCCGTTTATATGAAAAGCTTGGATTTAAACACATGCCGGTTGGTAATACCGGGTATCAAAGATCTGATGTAAAAATGGAAATCTCAGTTTCAGAAATAATCTCAGTTAATAACTAAAATAAAAAAAATGGAAACGATTGCAGCTATTCCTGTTCGTAAAACAAATCACTCCAGGATTAATGAAGTGGATTTTAATAAACTTGAATTTGGCAAATACATTGCCGACCACATGCTGGTTTGTGATTATGCCTATGGAGAATGGAAACAGCCACAGATAGTTCCTTACGCCAATCTTTCTTTAAGTCCTTCGGCGCTGGCCCTGCATTATGGCCAAACTGTTTTTGAAGGTATGAAGGCTTTCCGTATGGATAATGGCCGCATTAATATTTTCAGGATGGAAAAACATTA
>JANNYY010000361.1:0-4030 GCA_031410355.1 Chitinophagaceae bacterium
ATTTGGTCTTTTAAAGAAAGTGAATTAACACACACTAAGCATCTTTGTAGCTTTGGTTTTAAAATATTTTTATTGATTTGCAAGTACATTTAAGATTTCATTTTTTATAAATCTCTTTTCAAATTGTTGCATTTCGGTTCGTGAGAACACGAATCAAGACGAAGGAAATATTGTTTTCATAAGCAAGATGTATATCACAAAACATTCTGTAGCCCAACCTAAACCACAAACATTTCAATGTCATCAAGAGCATCTTGAACACGGCCTTTTAAATTTTCTTCTCTAACTTTTTCTCTTAGTGCTTGAAAAACTTTATTTTTTTCTATTGTACCATGAATTCTTGCAAGGTGCCCAAGGCATGTTATAGCTAAACCTTTAATGTCTTCATCTTTATCATCAAGTAAATCAATGCATTTATTTTGAACCCATTTCCAATTAGTAATATTAAATGACGCATATAACAATGCTTTAATGATTTTATCCTTATTAGAGGAGTTAAAATCTTCTTCTAATTCTTTTATCGAGATTTCATTTTTCATGAGCAACCTATAACTCTTCCTTTTTTATCAACTAATCCTGCTTTTTTCAGAGCATTTTGCTGATCAATATGTAATTTATCCCAATCTCTGACATGTCCATGATATACTTCAGAACCATCTGGAAGCACTCTCGTTCTATCCATCACAACTATTTGACCATTTTGGGCATCTACACCAACCCTCCTTGGCGATGCATCTTTGACTTGAACAGAATTATCTAAAGCTGTTTGTCCATCGATCGGTGCTTTACTTTTAACTGAATTATCTTCTTTACCGTGATAAGGAGCGTCTTCATATTTTCTCTCAGGTTCTTCACTTAACCCGAAAATATCTAACCACATATTGGTATCTTTTACATATCTATATAAATGGGTACCACCAAGAATTCTAATTGGATCCTGGCAAATATAAAATCCCCATTCAGCATCATAATACCTAAACCTATTATAGTACAGTCCAATTTCAACGTCCTCATACTGCCCCTGGTACCTAAACGGACAACTTCCCTCTTCTCCTTTAAACATTCTCATTTTTCCACAGCTATCTAACTGTGTTTCCCAAAAGATTTCGCCACTGTCTTTATACATTTGGTATGGCGTACCAAGATGATCGGTTACAATACTATATTTTTTATCTCCTTTTATTTTGGCAGCGGGAGCAAAGCTATCCTCATTAAACAACCATGTAATAATTCCATCTTCATTTACAGTTGTATTACTCAGAATTGCACCTGTCCTAAAATCTTCCTTCCATTCGTGCAGTGGTTTATTGCCATCCCATAGCCATTTGGTAATCGTGTTTTTATATTTTTTTGATAAACGCCTGCCCAATGCATCATAACTAAAAGATACAATATCACCATCTGGACGGGTTACTGATTGAAGCATTCCCGAAGCGTTCCATTGGTAAAGCCATGTTTTGCCACCTGCTTCTCTTTTCTCTATTAAATTACCTTCATCATCATACTTAAAAGTAGTACCATTCGCTTTTAACAATTTGCCTCCTTTACCATAGTCTCTGTCTTTGCGATCAGGACTGTTAAATAAATTTCCTACAGGGTCAGGATTACGTAACTGCTCTGAACCATCAGAAAAAATTGTTTTAGTAAGGTTGCCAATTTCATCATGACTAAATTGGGTAATACCGGTACTGCTGTCTGTAATTCTTTGTAACCTGTAGTTTACATCCCAGCTATATTGCCTGGTATGTAAAAAAGTTTGGCTGTTTCTTATATTTTGCTTTACAGGCCTTCCCAATTTATCCCTTGTCCACTGGCTGCTTATATTACCAGGCATCAAACGTTCAACTTCCAGGCCGAGTTCATTATAATTCATATTACTTTGCCATCCATTTGCCTGGATAGAAGTTACATTGCCCAACTCATCAAACTCGTTATTGATATCTGCTCCAAGCGAAGAAGCGATTTGTGTACGATTGCCTAATACATCATACTGATTACTGATAAATTCTTCGGCGTTAGTTTCTCTGATTACCCTGCCTAAAATATCTCTTTCAAAACCAATAACAGAATTACTGTTTTGTGCACCAGCCAGCAACCCGTCCTTTGAATAATCATATTTTTCAAATGATGCATCATGGTAATTAACTTCAACTATATTGCCAATCTCATTGTATTCGTATTGTGTAAATTTATTTCCAGGCCTTTCAACTTTGGTAACTTTTCCTGCTGTATTCCGGATATAATTCCGGATCAATCCATCAAAACCAATTTCCTTAACAACCCTGTCAGCAGCATCTATTTCAAAAGAATATTCTTCCTTGTGTTCATTTGTAAGTTGAATAAGGTTGCCTTCTGTATCGTATTTGTAAGTTACACTGTGACCTGCCTGTGTACGGGCACGTAAATGATTTAAAGCATCATAAGAAAATTTTATATCGTAGTGTTTATCTTTTGCCTCAACAACATTTGCTTCGGCATCAAACTTTAAGTAACGGGTATTACCGTCTGGTTCATTTATTGTTTCGGGAAGAGAAAGCAGGTTGAATTCTAATTTTCTTGTATTACCCACAGAGTCTGATGATTTAATACAGTTGCCTGATACATCATAACTCCAATCCATTTCATAGCCATTGGAGGCTACTACTTTTATCAAATTGTATGCAGCATCATAATTAAGCAAGGTCTTACTTCCTTTGGCATTAATAATTGTTTTTAAATAGCCATCAGCATACTCATATTTAGTTTCAGCTTTTATTGGATTTGTCCGTTTAACTAAATTTCCAAATTCATCATATTCCCATTTCCATTTACCACCACGTTTGTCGGTTGATTCCAGGGGAGTATGTTTTAAAAATCCACTGCCATATGTAATTTTTTGGAACGATCCATTTGCCTCTGTCACCGAAGCCACATTACCCCAATCATCATAAGCAGTTGCTTTTTGATTGCCTAAGGGATCAGTTTCCCACTCCAGTTCATTGTGTTGGTTAAAAAGGTATTCCCATGCTGCACCTAATGCATCAATATGTTTTATAACAACTCCGTTCTTGTGATAAAATAGTTTTTTAAAACCACGGCTATTAATTGCCACCGTGCAATTTGGATCGGTATAATCAAATTTATAATGCAGTAAGTTTCCGGTTCCCCATACTTCAATACATTTGGCATCTATTCCTTCAGCTTTATTATACTTAAAATGCCAGTTGCATCCGTTACGCCATATCTCTTTAACCATTAAATGATTCTCATATTCAAAATGCATGGCCTGGTCAAGGGCATCCATTTGTTTTACCATATCGCCTTCAGGGGAGTACCCATATTTTGTTATGGCAAAATTTGTACGGCCCTGGTATGTTGGATCCGGTGCTTCAATACTGGTTATATGTCCCTGCTTATCATTGTTAACAATCAATATCCGCCCTGCACTGTCAGTTATCTGGGTTAATGAACAATCCTTATTGTATGTAAATCTTATTGCAAAACCATTGCGGTTGGAAATGCTTTGCAGCAAATGCGTTTGTGTTTGGTTAAATGGATTTTTAATTTCGTTTTGTGTAAAACGGAAGATCAACCCTTTAACATCTGTGGCAAAATAATAACCGTCTTCATGCAGGTAAAGTGTTATTTTTTCGCCCCGGTTATACACTTCTTTTTTAAGTTCAGGAATTTCAAAATGTGCAACCCGGCCATCAGCCAAACGCATGATGGCGGTTTTTGTTTCATCATCAATTGCCAGTGCCATATCGTAACTATGGTGCCAGCCATAGCCCAGCGGGCCCTGGTAATTGCTGTAACTATGCCAGGTACGCTCAAAAGAAAGCGGTATAGGACCCGGTAAAGAAAAATCAATATTATCGGTATAAAAATGTCCGCTTGCCACATCAACCGGATGGCTTTGTCCTGTTCCAACTAATTTTGATGCGGCGGTGAGTGGCCCGCAACCAACTTTACCGTTTAACTTATCCAATCCTTTTTGTGCAGCTTTTCTGCCTGCAGCTTTAAGTTTACCCAACCCGGCCTTAAATAATTT
>JANNYY010000362.1:0-6035 GCA_031410355.1 Chitinophagaceae bacterium
AGGAGAAGATTCTATTTACCCACAATCAAAACGCTTTGCCGGACTTTTTGCAGCTTCACTTAAAACACCAACGCATCCTTCTATGGTAGCAGAAAAGATACTGGAAATAGCAGACAGCAACAGTTGGCAATTGCGCTACCCGGTGGGCCCTGATGCATTACCATTTCTGCAATGGCGGGCATCAATGACAGATGAGGAGTATGTTGATTGGAATGCTGCGGATGATGAAGATTGGTACAATGCAGTACAGAATACTTTTGGATTAGATGCAAGGCAGGATTAAAAAATCATTTCTTTTCAAACATACTATTATGAAAAAAATATCATTCCTCTGCCTGCAATTAATTTGTTTTTATTGCCTGCATGCTCAAAATGGAATTGACAATTCAACTTACAATCCGCATGAACTTTTTGCACAACAATTTAATCCCCCTGCAGGTAATACTTTCCGGTCAGCCAAAGGAATACCCGGGCCGATGTATTGGCAAAACAATTCCAGCTATCTAATTCATGCAACACTGAGTGAAAAAGATACTTCTGTTACTGGAGATGTAACAATAACTTATACCAACAACAGCCCCGATCAACTGGATTATTTGTGGCTGCAACTGGATCAGGAAATTTTTAAGTCCACTTCAAGATCGGTAGCTGCTACAAAATATCCCGGTAATTATTTTGGTGTACTCGATAAGTTGAATGGCGGCTATCAAATTAAAAATGTTACAATCACCCAGGGTGGAAAAACCTACACTTCACAACCCATTATCAGCGATACCAGGATGCAGGTTCGTTTAAATACAACTATGCAACCAAAAGGAGATAAAGTTTCTATAAAAATAAATTTCAGTTTTTCAATTCCACTTGATGGCGCAGGCCGCTTTGGCAGGCAGTACACTAAAGATGGGGTTATATACCAGGTGGCACAATGGTATCCACGCATGTGTGTGTATGATGATGTGGAAGGCTGGAACACGCTGCCCTATATGGGCCTGGGAGAATTTTATTGCGACTATGGCGATTATGATTATTATATTACTGCACCTGCAGAGATGATCATCTATGGTTCGGGCGATCTGCAAAATGCATCAGAAGTATTAACATCAGAAGAAATAAAAAGGCTGGCTGCTGCTGCAAATAGCGATAAAACGGTAACTATTATTGGTGCAGATGAAGTGGGTAAAGCATCTATGCGCCCAACTACTAAAGGAAATCTCACCTGGCATTTTATGATGAAGAACTGCAGGGATGTTGCCTTTGCTGCGGGCAAGGCAATGATTTGGGATGCTGCAAAAATTAATCTCCCCTCAGGGAGAAAGGCATTGGCCATGTCCTGCTATCCTGTAGAAAGTATGGGCGATATTGCCTGGTCAAGATCAACCGAATATTTAAAGGCAAGCATAGAAATATACTCAAAGAATTTTTTTGAATATCCCTGGAATGTTGCTGTTAGCAATGCCGGCATAACCGGTGGCATGGAATACCCGGGAATGATCTTTAACAGCTATAAAGAAACAAAAGCAAGGTTATGGTTCCTGGTATCGCATGAGATCGGTCATAACTGGTACCCCATGATTGTAGGCTCCAACGAAAGAAGGTATATGTGGCAGGACGAAGGTTTTAATGTTTATATAAATTATATAGCGAATGATATTTTTAATAAAGGAGAATATCAAACCGACCCGGCATATTTTGATAAAGGTTTTTTCGGCTCCAGGAATTATGAACAATTCATGACCTACAAAGATCCGCTGATGACGGTTTCAGATGCCATGGATGAAGAGCAGCATTATCAATACTATGGCAAAACCGCTTATGGCCTTAATTTATTAAGAACAGTGGTGGTTGGTAAAGAACGATTTGATTATGCTTTTAGAAAATATACCGAAGCCTGGGCTTTTAAACATCCTACACCTTACGACTTTTTTCATTGTATAAACAATGCTGCCGGCGAAGACCTGAACTGGTTCTGGAAAGAATGGTTTTTTACCACCTGGAAACTGGACCAAACAATAACTGCCGTAAACTATGTTGATAATGATCCGAAAAAAGGCGCTTTGATCACTATTGATAACAAAGGTAAAATGATCATGCCGGTTATTATGAAAATTGTTCAAAGTAATGGCAAAACAGAGACAATAAATCTGCCGGTTGATATCTGGCAGCGTGGCGGTAGCTGGGTATATAGATATCCTTCGTCAAATAAAATTGATAAAGTAATACTTGACCCTGGAAATGAATTACCGGATATGGATAGAAAAAATAACGGGTGGAACAATAAATAATTAAATCTTACAAAATTGGACAAGACTTACAAATACCTTGGCTACTTTTTATTTTTGTTGATCCCCTTAATATATGCAGGGTTTTATAAAAGCTATTTTCAGCCATTTCCCAATTTTGATGAAAATATAAATATATACTTTCACCTGCATGCCATCATTGCTTTCATTTGGATTGTAATGCTGATTGTTCAGCCGTTTTTTATTTATAATAAAAAGAACGCCCTTCATCGTAAAGTAGGTAAGTTCTCCTACATAGTTTTCCCCTTACTTATTTTATCATTTATTGCGCCAATAGCCAGGATTATTCACTCCAACAATATTGTAAATTTATTTTTCCCATTAGCCGACGGTATTTTACTGATTATATTTTATTGCCTGGCCATTTACTACAGAAAAAAAAGTTCAAAACATATGCGGTACATGATCGCTGCTGCCCTGGTTTTCTTAGGACCAACAGTTGGCCGGATTGGCCCGATACTTTTGGGATGGTCGGAGCTGTTAACGCAAAATGTGCAGTATGCCATTATTTATTCTATATTGATCTGTCTAATTTTTTACGACCGGAAAAATAAAAGAAAATACCAGCCATACTTAATTGCCATTGGCGGATTCATGATTCATCAAATAGTTTATCACCTGGTATTCTTATAAAAAAATAAAATGAAAATAAAATTAATTCTCCTTAGCCTTCTTTTTACACAGCAGCTTATTGCTCAATCCTATAAAAAAATCCATCGCAAAGCCATTGTAGTGGATACACACAATGATATCCTGATGCAGGCTGCTGACAAGGGAATAGTATTTGACCAGGACCTTACCGGTAAAACACATAGTGATCTTGCCCGCTGGAAAAAAGGCGGGCTTGATGTACAGATTTTTTCCGTTTACTGCGATGGCGGCCTGAAAAATGCCTATGCCTATGCCAACAGGGAAATGGATAGTCTTGATGCAATAGTGGCACGTAACCCGGGCAAGATCGTAAAGGTTGCCAACTATGCTGAAATGATAAAGGCAGTTAAGCAACATAAGATAGCCGCTATGTTTGGTGTAGAGGGCGGCCACATGATAGAAGATGATCTCAATAAATTAGAAGCACTTTATAAACGTGGTACACGGTATTTAACCCTGACACATAATGTAGCGCCATCGTGGGCTACCAGTGCTGCAGATGAAACCAGCCCCAATCCTACAATTGGAAAGGGACTGAACTCCGAAGGTAAAAAGGGGCTGACGAAATTCGGAGTTGAAGTTGTGCAAAAAATGAATGCATTGGGCATGATGATAGATGTGAGTCATCTTGGCGACCAGAGTTTTTGGGATGTAATTAAGATTACCACAAAACCCATCATTGCTTCACACAGTTCAGCGTACAGCCTTGTAGCTCACCGGCGTAATTTAAAAGATGAACAAATAAAAGCTATTGCAAAAAACGGAGGAGTGATACAGATAAATTTTAACCCCGGTTTTATCGACAGCAGCTTTCATAAGAAAGAAGAGGCTTTTTTAAAAATGCATAAAGCAGAAAGTGATTCTCTTTTAAAAACCGGCATGGATGAATGGTACATGATGACTTCTCTCTATAAAAAATATACAGCAGAAGCTGAGCCTATGCGGCCACCTTTATCTATGCTTATTGATCACATTGAATACATCATTAAATTAGTTGGCGTTGATTATGTTGGCCTCGGCTCCGACTTTGACGGCATTAATCTTACCCCACAGCAACTGGATGATGTTACCGACTATCCATTAATTACAAAAGCCCTGGTTGAAAGAGGATACAGTAAAAAAGACATTAATAAAATTCTTGGTGGTAATCTCCTAAGGGTTTTAAAAGCCAATGAAGCAAAATAAAATCAACTTTTAAAACTCAACCAAAACAAAACTGCATGGAGATTACAAAAAAGGATGAAGGGTTAAAACGTGTAATAGGTGTATCGGGCTTAGCCCTTACCATTGTAAATTTTACAGTTGGTGCAGGTATTTTTGCATTGCCTGCTATTGTTGGTATCGAGATGGGGGCATTCGGAATATTCAGTTATGTGTTTTGTGCTATTATGCTTGCCGCTATTATGCTTTGCTATGCCGAAATCGGCAGTCGCGTTACATCAAGCGGGGGAAGCTATGCTTATGTAGAAGCGGCTTTTGGCAACTTTGCCGGATTTACCGTTAACTGGTTGTTCTTTTTCGGTTGGTGTGTTTTTAGCGATGCTGCACTGCTGAATCTTATTGCCGATTCGCTGGCGGTTATTTTTCCTGTGTTCTTAAATCCATGGCTGCGGGGTGTTTTCTTTTTTGTGTTGTTAAGCTTTATGGTATTATTGAATATACGTGGCGCTAAACAAGGAGTAGGTTTTATTAAACTGGTAACGGTAATAAAATTATTGCCTTTGGCAGCTATTATCATTTTTGGTTTCACGTTTATAGAGCCTGTTAACCTTCATTGGGAGCATGTGCCATCGCTAACTTCTTTTGGAAGTACGGCCCTGGTGTTATTCTTTGCCTTTGCCGGATTTGAATCAGCGTTGAGCGTAAGCGGCGAAATTAAAAATTCTAAACGTACCATACCGCTTGCTATTTTACTGGCAGGGTTGCTGATACTGGTGTTGTACCTGCTGCTACAAACTGTTACACAAGGTGTTTTGGGATCGCAAATGGCGGCTTTTAAAGATGGCCCATTAGCTGCAATCGCCGAAAAAATTGTGGGACCAGTTGGCGGAACTATCCTCTTACTTACAGCCGCATTTTCTTGTTTTACAAATGTAAGTGGCGATGTATTGGCTACGCCCAGGGTTTTGTTTGCCGGTGCCAACGACGGATTATTTCCGAAGTTCCTGGGCAAGGTTCATCCAAAATACGCTACACCACATTGGGCAATCATCAGCTTTGCCGCATTAATTTTTATCCTCTCTGTTGCCGGAGGGTTTAAACAACTGGCCATATTGGCAAGTGCCGCCATATTAATCATTTACCTGGCTGTTATTTTAGCTACCATCAAATTAAGAAAGAAAAAACAGGCTGCTGATGAAAAAACATTCAGCGTGCCAGGTGGTTTGATTATTCCCTTTATCGGCATTGCTGCCATTGTTTGGTTACTTACCAGTTTGAGCAAATGGGAAATTTTATCAACTATCATTTTTATAGCAGTAGTTTGTATCATCTATTTTACTATGAAGAAAATTAAAAAGGAAAAGATTTAACTGCTAACACATGAGAAAAATATCAATCGCCCTTTCCATTCTTTTATTTTCAGCAGCCGTTCAGGCACAACAGCCTTTAACCAGCGATCAACAGTCAGTACAGCAAACGGTCATTAAAGTATTTGATGCCTTATCAAACCGGGATTCGATGAGCTTAAAATTGTATTGTACTGATGATGTAAGATTTTACGAATATGGCCAAACCTGGAACATGGATACACTGATCAATAAGGCAATCAGATTAAATACGGCAACAGATTTTAAACGTATCAATACCATTGATTTTGTAAACACAACTATAAGTAATAAAGTTGCGTGGGCAACTTATAATAACCAGGCAGAAATAACTATGAACGGAAAACAGAGAACGGTGAAATGGTTAGAAACCGTTGTTTTAGTAAAGAAGAAAAACCGTTGGAAACTGAAAGTACTGCATTCAACACTTATTAAATAGATACTAAACCATGTCAAAAATAATCAAGATGAAAAAAATATCAATCTCCCTGCTTGCCATTTTATTTTCCGGACTCCTGCAGGCGCAGAACAATTCCGG
>JANNYY010000363.1:0-6413 GCA_031410355.1 Chitinophagaceae bacterium
CATTATTGCTGCCATCAGTTACGATGCTTTTGATTGTACCACTGAGCCGTTGCATGAAAATATTCACGCCATTCGTGCGCACAACGGGCAGGTAACAACCGCTGCAACCATGCGCCAGTTATTAAGTGGCAGCGAAATAGCGGCACAAAAAAAATCGCAGGTGCAGGATCCATATTCCTTCCGCTGCATACCCCAGGTGCATGGTGCAACCAATGACAGCTTTGATTATATCCTCAGCGTTTTTATCAAAGAAATAAATTCGGTAACAGATAATCCAAATATTTTTCCTGATGAAGATTTGATAGTAAGTGGCGGAAATTTTCATGGGCAACCTTTAGCCATTACATTGGATTTTTTAGCCATTGCTATGAGCGAACTGGCCAGTATTTCCGAAAGAAGAACTTATCAACTCATTGGCGGACAAAGAGGCCTGCCTGCATTCCTGGTAAAAAACCCAGGTTTAAATTCTGGGTTGATGATACCGCAATACACAGCCGCAGGCATTGTTAGTGAGAACAAACAATTGTGCACACCATCCTCTGTTGATACCATTCCAAGCAGCAATAACCAGGAAGACCATGTAAGCATGGGTGCCAATGCAGCCACCAAATGTAAAAGGGTATTGGATAATGTTGAAAAGGTTTTGGCCATTGAACTATTAACTGCGGTGCAGGCATTGGAATTCCGCAGGCCCTTAAAAACATCGGCAACGCTGGAAGAAATTGTAACCGCATTCCGCAAAGAAGTAAGCTTTAATGAAGCCGACAGGATTATGCATGATGATTTGATGAAGGCGGTGGAGTTTATTCGGTCTGAAATTAAATTGAATTATAAAGATTAAATATTTATTTGTATGGGTATGTTTGATAATGTAAAAGTGAATAAAAATTTTTTACCTGAAAGCATTAATCTGCACACTGATGATTGGCAAACCAAAAGCCATGACAAACTTTTAAATCTGTTGACGATTGAAGAAGATGGCAAGCTCTATATCAATAATACTGTTGATAATTGGGAAAGGAGTGGTGAAAATAAATTTCTTTCATTTACAGGCGAAATAAGATTCTATAATTCAATTGATGAAGTTTGGTGGGAGTTTGTAGCTTTTTTTGAAAAAGGAATTCTTTTAAAAAGTATTCAGATTAAACCTGAATAATCTTGCTGGTATGAGATGTACGATTAAATAAATTCATGATCCGGGTTTTACATTAACTCTTTGCAGTAAGAAAATACCTGATTGCAAAGTATCAAAATAAAAAAATGACAACAAGCAAATACGACCCCATAAAATACAAAACCCCAACCGGCACGCAACTATCCTGCAAAGGCTGGGTACAGGAAGCAGCCTTACGCATGCTCCTCAACAACCTTGATCCCGAAGTAGCCGAACGCCCCGACGATCTTATAGTTTATGGCGGCAGGGGAAAAGCTGCAAGAAATTTTGAAGCCCTCGATAATATCATCAAAGCATTAAAAGTTTTAGAGAATGACGAATCACTTTTAATACAAAGTGGTAAGCCCGTTGGTATTTTAAGAACCCATATAGATGCTCCCCGTGTTCTCATAAGCAATTCTCAACTGGTACCTAACTGGGCTAACTGGAAACATTTTGACGAGCTTGAAAAAAAAGGCCTGATGATGTACGGGCAAATGACCGCCGGTAGCTGGATCTACATCGGCAGCCAGGGCATTGTGCAGGGCACTTATGAAACTTATGCAGCAGCAGCCAACAAAGATTTTGGAGGAACATTAAAAAATACTTTGAATGTTAGCGCAGGGCTTGGTGGGATGGGTGGCGCTCAGCCTTTAGCTATTACTATGAATGAAGGGGTAGCACTAATTGCAGAAGTGGAAGAGTGGCGAATTGATAAAAGAATTGAAACAAGATACCTCGATGAAAAACATACCGATATTGACGAAGCAATTGACGCGGCTTTAAAATATAAAGCAGCAGGTAAAGCCATCAGCATTGGCGTACTATGCAATGCTATTGATCTGTTACAAAGATTGATCGAAAGAAATATTATTCCTGATACATTGACAGATCAAACATCGGCACACGACCCGTTGATTGGTTATGTTCCGCATGATCTTTCCAATATACATGCAAACATACTTCGTGAAAAAAATCCGGAAGAATACATTGCACGCAGTTACGAAAGTATGTACCTGCATGTACAACTGATGTTGAAGTTGATGGACAAAGGCGCTATTACATTTGATTATGGAAATAATTTACGGGCAAGAGCAAAAGAATATGAAGATCGTGAGTCGTCAGCCGTGAATCGTGAGAAGGGAGAAGAACCCGGAAGCTCAACTCACGCCTCACGCCTCACTACTCACGACTGCTTTGCTTTCCCCGGCTTCGTTCCCGCCTACATCCGCCCGCTTTTTTGCGAAGGGAAAGGACCGTTTCGTTGGGCGGCACTCAGTGGCGATCCGGAAGATATTGCCGTAACAGATAAAGTGATGATGGAACTTTTTGCTGATAATGCAAGCCTGATGCGCTGGTTTAAACTGGCACAGGAAAAAATTGCTTTCCAGGGATTGCCTGCACGTATTTGCTGGATAGGGCAGGGCGACAGGGAAAAAGCCGGCCTCGCTTTTAATGAATTAGTAAGAACCGGAAAAGTAAAAGCGCCCATTGTAATTGGCAGAGATCATTTGGATACCGGCTCGGTGGCCAGTCCCAACCGCGAAACCGAAGCCATGCTGGATGGCAGCGATGCCGTTGCCGACTGGCCCATTTTAAATGCATTGGTAAATACTGCCGGTGGCGCCAGTTGGGTAAGCCTGCATCATGGTGGCGGCGTAGGTATGGGTTACAGCATACATGCAGGTATGGTGATTGTTGCCGATGGTACAGATGAAGCGGCAGCGAGGATAGCACGTGTGTTGCGTAATGATCCGGGCATGGGTGTTATACGTCATGCTGATGCTGGGTATGATATTGCGATGGATACTTTAAGGAAACATAAGTTGGATTTTATGGATAGATTGTAAAGCTGAAAGTTATTGAACAAAATTCTTTGTAAACCAAACTCTTAAAAATGTTGACACTTGAAGATTTTATCGCAAAATACGAAGCTTATACCGATGAAGAATTATACATCATTTATCAGGACGCGGCAAATTATAGCGAGGATGCAGGTAAGGCTTTGAATATTATTATTGAAAAAAAAGGAGGTCTGGAATCTTTAATAAAAAGGCTGGAAGAAAAAACCATTATTAAAAATGAAAAGAACCGCATAGCGAATGAAGCTGTAAGATTTGGAATGGAGGGCGTAGATGCCTCCTTTTTACAAAATACTACTCATTCATCAATTCTTTCAAAACAGGAAGTAAACGAAATAATTGAAGCCTATGCAGCAAAGGCAACAGAATTAGTTGAGGACAAAAAAGTAAATTCTGAAACAGTTGTTAAGAGTTTGATTGGCTGTGGCCTGGCTTCTATATTCGGAGGAGCTTTTGCATCCCTTCAATTTATTTATTTTGGAGCCACATCTTTTTTAATGGTGCTAGGAGTGGCTTTAATCTGTTATGGTACCGTAAAACTAGTTACCCAAAAATCCTATAATAATACGGCTGTTCTTTTAGCAAGTTTTATAGCCTTCATTCTTTCTTATTTACTGGCTTACTTTGCATTTTTAATATTTGGTTATTTGGGTTAATGATATGCATTTAAAATGCACGAGCCCATTTTCATCACGGATGTAAAATACTGATGTTGATTTAGTACAAAGATCAAAAAGGATTTAGTATATGATTAAAATAAATTGGGGCATCATCGGTTGCGGCGATGTTACCGAACTAAAAAGTGGCCCCGCATTTAATAAAGTGCCCAACTCGGCATTGGTAGCTGTAATGCGGCGCAATGCTGAAAAAGCAGCTGATTATGCAAAGCGGCACAACGTACCCAAATGGTATGATAATGCAAATAAACTCATCAACGATCCCGAAGTAAATGCAATATATATCGCCACACCACCTTCATCACATGAGGAATATGCGCTTGCCGCCATCAATGCCGGCAAACCCGTGTATGTAGAAAAACCCATGGCACTCAATTTTACCGCCGCACAAAATATGGCTCTGATGGCCGGGGAAAAAGATGTAAAATTGGTAGTAGCGCATTACCGGCGTGAGTGGCCGCTCTTTAAAAAATTAAAAGTATTGATACAGGAAAAAGCCATTGGCGATGTTCGCCTTGTGCGCCTTGTATTTGATAAACCTGCTTTAACAGAATCTGAGTTATCTGAAGAAAAAACCGCCTGGCGGGTAAACCCTGCAATAGCTGGTGGTGGCCTCTTTCACGACCTTGCCCCACACCAGCTCGATATTATGTATCATCTCTTTGGCCCTGAAAAAAAAATTACAGGCATTGCAACCAGCCAGGGAAGCAGTTATGCCGCTGATGATTTAGTGGCTGGCAATATACTCTTTGCAAACGGCATTACTTTTAGCGGCACCTGGTGTTTTAATGCAGGCACTGCAGCGGATTATTGCGAAATAGTTGGCAGCACCGGCAAAATAAGTTTTAGCTTTTTCAGTGGCAATAGTATTGAGTTGTTTAGCAATGGACAAACAACCATTTTTAATTTTGATGCCTTGCAGCATGTACAACAACCTATGATCGAAAAAACTGTACAATATTTTTTAGGCCACGCAAATAATCCATGCAAAGGAAACGAAGGCGCATTAATAATGCGCTGGATGGAGCGGTTTGTAAACGGCAACTAAATTCATTGCGATCACTTCCTAATATTGGCAAAAGATTAAAGCAACCACCCATACATAACCATTTTTGCTTTCTCAGCATATTGCAGTATTTTGTTTGCTCAAAACTATAGCACATGAATAAACTATTCACCACCGCCATTCTTTTTTTCTGCCTTATCAATATTGCTGCCGCACAGGAAAATGTGGACATAGCCATGATGCAAAAAATAAAAGACGAAGAAAAAAAGAATTCTCAAATTGTAATGATAGCGCATAACATAACCGATGTTTGCGGCCCGCGCCTTACCAATTCGCCCGGCTATAACCGTGCGCTGGACTGGGCTACAGAAATATGCAAACAATGGGGTTTACAAAATGCGGGCCGTGAGGCCTGGGGCGAATTTGGCAAAGGCTGGAGCAACGAAGTGGCCACGTTGGCCATGAAAATTCCTTATTACGAAAACATCATTGCCTATCCCTTGCCCTGGTGCAAAAGCACCCGTAAAGCAGTAAAGGCTCAACTGGTTATGATTGATTATCTTGACTCAGCCAGTATAGATAAACTGGGTGATAACATAAAAGGGAAGATAGTGATGGTGAAACCCAGCAACCTGACTATACCCGATGCCTATAAAGCTTATGCCAGCAGGTATGGCGACAGCAGCCTGGATAAGATCAGCGAAAAATATATGTTTACCCGTGCACAGATGGAGCAATTTATTCCCGACATAAAAAGGGAATATTACAGCTTATTATACCTGGAGAAAAAAGGTGCAGCCGGCCTGCTCCGCAGCAGGAGAAATTCCATTGATGGTACTGTGTTTGTAGATGGAGGCACCGGCTATGCAACGGGTTACCAGGCAACATTGCCTGAAATGAAAACCGGTCGTGAAGATTATTTAAAACTATTTCGCCTGCTTAAGAGCAATCACAAAGTGGAGCTGGAAATGAATGTGCAGAATACCTTTTACAATAACGACCTTACCGGTTACAATTTTGTAGCCGAAATACCCGGCACCGACCCCGCATTAAAAAGCCAGGTTGTAATGCTGGGCGGCCACCTTGATAGTTGGGCTGGCGGCACCGGCGCCACCGACAATGGTGCAGGCTGCATTGTAATGCTTGAAGCTATGCGCATTTTAAAAACACTGGGCATACAGCCACGCCGCACCATACGCATTGCCTTATGGGGCGGAGAGGAGCAGGGCCTTTACGGCAGTTTTGGTTATGTAAAAAAACATTTTGGTAACCCGGTAGATATGCAGTTAAAACCCGAAGCCGCCGGCATCTCTGCCTACTATAACCTGGATAATGGCAGCGGTAAAATACGTGGCATTTACACACAGGGCAACACTGCCGTAAGTGAGCTATTTAAAACCTGGCTGGCTCCCTTTGCCGATATGGGCGCTGCCGGGGGTGTAACCAATAGCAACACCGGCAGTACCGATCATATCAGTTTCGATGCAGTGGGCATACCCGGCTTTCAGTTTATACAAGACCCGCTGGAGTACGAAACCCGTACCCATCACAGCAATGTGGATACCTACGATCACCTGAGCATTGCCGACTTGCAGCAGGCCGCCGTAATTGTTGCTGCCTTTGTATATAACAGTGCCATGCGTACCGAAATGATACCCCGTAAACCTTTACCAAAACCTGAAAAATTTGTTTTTGATACGGATTTTCCGTTTTGA
>JANNYY010000364.1:0-10824 GCA_031410355.1 Chitinophagaceae bacterium
GTTCCAAAATTCACTAATAATCCAACTTCCACGTTATATGCTTCTAAATAATTTCTGGCCTGGGCAAAATGAACAGCTTCTAATGCTGTTATTGCCTTCAGCTCAACACATATTAATCCTTCAACAAAAAAATCTACTCGTCTTTCACCAATTTGCTGTTTATCATAAAAAACAGGCATTGAAAATTCTCTTACAAAACCCAAATCCCATTTTGAAAATTCTATTTCCAATGCCCGTTGATAGATCACTTCCTGAAAACCATTTCCTAACGCGGAATGAACTTTCATAGCGGCACCAATTATCTTCTTAGTTATTTCTTCATATTTAAACTGTGGCATGACAGTAATAATTTTTAATGTTAAAAATCCTCTTAATCCTGTTAATCTCCCCAAATCCCCGTTCAGACAAAAAAAAGCCCCGACACAAGTGTCGGGGCTTCGTACTTATTTAGTTACATTTAATAACAGCACAGCGACACGTCAATCTTTCGACTGCCACCACCAACCATTGTTATTTGTATTGATCATTTTCATTTGTATTGCAAATATGTGTGCAAATTGCTTAATAAAAAAACTTATTTCGTAAATTCCATAAAATTTTACAAAATGCTGATACAACAAAAACAGGATGGCAGTAAAGGTTCTTTTTATGGGGATGAAGGCGGAACTGTGCTGGCAGAAATGACTTATTCCATGACAGGCACGGAGCTGATGATCATTGACCATACCGAAGTTGCAGATGAATTAAGGGGCAAAAATATTGGTTATCAATTGGTACATACGGCAGTTGAATATGCCATGGCAAATCATATCAAAATAATACCGCTTTGCCCTTTTGCAAAATCTGTATTTGATAAAAAGGCTGCCGAATTTGGAGATGTGCTAAGCCGTAATTAAGTAACTTTACGAAAACCATAAACAATGAATCTCATCATATTTGGCGCAACCGGCACAGTAGGCAAACAATTGGTGCAACAAGCATTATTTAACGGCCATCATGTAAAAGCATTTGGACGAAATGTATTTACTACCGATTATTTACAGACAGAAAACCTGCAATTAGTGCAGGGCGCTTTATTTGATGAAGGCGAAGTGTACAATGCCATCAAAGGCTGTGATGCCGTACTTTCTGCCATTGGCGGATCAGTGGATGGCACAGATAAAACACGTACACTTGGTATGAAAAATATCATTAAACAAATGCAAAAAGCCGGTGTTAAAAGGATCATTGCCATTGGTGGGTCGGGCATATTAAATGCTGATGAAAATACTTTATTGGTTGACCAGGAAGACTATCCTAAAAAATATGTTGCTGTAGGTAAGGAACACCAAAAGGCTTATGAGTTATTAAAAGAAAGCGGCCTTGACTGGACAATTGTAGGATCGCCTGAAATAATAAATAACGGGCCAACAGGCAAGTATATTACTAAAGCAGATTACGAACCCGAGCCAAATAATTACAAAATTAATGCCGGTGATCTGGCCATGTTCATGCATAATGAGCTTACCAGAAATGAATTTGTAAAACACCGGGTTGGCATAAGTAACTAATTTTTTTTTACTGCTGAACGATTATTGTTTATCTTAGCCATCAAACTTACGGTTTCAATTAAAATCCAAATCTCTACTGCAAAGCTTACGATTCTGCAAAAAGCTATATTGAATAATTAAATATAAAGATCAGGATATAAAACAACTACTCCTTATACGGTTTTTTTGTTTTATGCTGATATGGATATTTTTTTAAGTTGTATAAAGAATTATAAAACCAATCTAACATGCTAAAGAAAATCAGATCATTTAAGCTGAAAAGAAAATGTTTTGCACTGCTGCTGTTCCTGTTTCTTTTCCAGGGAAATATTTTCAGCCAGCCATTTGTACCGGTTCCTGTATCCGGGTTTAATCACGATGTAGTGGCAGAGTCGGGAACCAGTTCTTTAACCACCACCACCATTTCATTGGATGGCCCAACGGTTTCCAATAAAGTGATGTACACCGCTGCCTTTAGAACCGCCAATGGCTTTGGAGGCGGTGGTATAGCAGATAACGGAACTATTACAGATGCAGCCGGTTCTTACCAGCTTGCTCCCTACACAGGTTCCAATGCATTATTATTGCAGCGTACACAAACAGGTGATCTTACACTGGCAACTCCGGCCAAATTTGGTTCGTTACGGGTGCTTTGCTTTTCAACAGAAGGTACCAGTTTAGTAAACGTAACATTAACTTTCACCGATGCAACTACTAGTACCGTGCTTACCAATTATGCTTTAGGAGATTGGTTCAATGGTGCAACAAACCTTGTTTTGTCGGGCTTTGGCAGATGCACCAGGGCAACACCTGCTTCAGGTGCAGATGCCTATCCCACAAACCCCAGATTGTATTATATAAATGTACCTATCAATTGCGCCGACAAACAAAAATTGATTCAAAAGATCAGTTTTACCAACGTAACCACAGCTGGTACCAATGCCCCCTTCCCCAATGCTGTTTTCTTTGCAGTTTCGGGCATCGCTAATAACCAGAGTGTAACTCCGGCTATTACCAATGCTACCTGCGTAACTAATGGAAGCGTTACATTAACGCTGAATGGGATTTATGCTTTACCAGTGGTGATTACCTGGAACACAACCCCGGTACAAACCGGTGCAACAGCTACCAACCTGCCTGCAGGCAATTACCAGGCTAGCATCAGAGAGGAATCGGGTTGTATTACCCTTTTCCCGGTAACCATTGGCCTTACAAATAATTTAACCATGACGGCTCATGCAGATACAACTATTTGTCCGGGCTCGGCATTTAATGCAAACACCATAAGTAATGCAACTACATACAGTTGGTCGCCAACAACCGGTGTCAGCAATCCCGCCATTGCCAACCCGGTTTTATCACCAGCGGCCACAACCACCTACACCGTAACCGGAACAACAGGAGTCTGCAGCATTGCCAGAACCTTTACTGTTACGGTAGGATCAACAGTTACGCTGGCTGTACATGCCGATACAACCATTTGCAGTGGCGCTTCATTCAATGCAAATACAGTAAGCAATGGCACTACATTCACCTGGTCGCCAACAGCAGGTGTAAGCAATCCCGCAATTGCAAATCCTGTTTTATCGCCAACAGCAACTACAACTTATACGGTTACCGCAAGAACAGGTACCTGCGTAATCAGCAGAACATTTACTGTAACAGTCAATCCTGCAGTAACCGTTAATGCCGGGCCTGGAGTATCTGTTATTGAGGGCACGGCCATTCAATTGCAGGGCAGCGGCAGCGCCGGAACTTATTTGTGGACACCCGCCACAGGCCTAAGTGCCACCAATATTTTAAACCCCATAGCCACACCGCTTGTAACCACCACCTATACTTTAAGGATAACCAATACACAGGGTTGCAGCAATACAGCCAATGTTACCATAGTGGTAATTCCTTATTGCATAAAACCACTCAATGCATTTACACCAAATAAAGATGGCTTTAATGATACCTGGTTCATAACAAACGGTAACTGTTTAAAAAATGCAAAAGTGCAGGTATTTAACCGCTATGGCGGAAAAGTTTTTGAATCACTGGATTATAAAAATGACTGGGATGGAACTTACAAAGGGAAACCACTGCCAGACGGTACTTATTATTATGTAATTGACTACGAACTGGTAAATAGTACAACCGTATTAAAGAAAGGCAACGTTACCATTTTAAGATAATATTCAGCAACCTCAAATATTCAAGCTCATGCAATCATTAAAAATAAAAACTTACTTACTGTTTTGGTTTGCTGCATTTTTTTGCATTAAGGCAGATGCCCAGCAGTTGTACAAGATCAGCAATTATATGGAACACAGTTTCATTAATAACCCGGCCGCAGTTGGTGCCAATGGTTGCTCAACAGTTGGCGCGGCCTACCGCAGCCAGTGGAGCGGCATTGACGGTGGCCCGGTAACTTCTGTATTTTTTGCTGATACTTATTTTGCAAAGATGAACACCGGTTTGGGCATTATTGCTTATTCAGATAAAACGGGCCCAACAAGCCGCACCGGTGGTGAACTGAACCTTTCTTACAGTGTAAAATTAGATAACAATAACAACAAGCGTTTTATGATTGGCCTGGGCGCACAGGTAATTCAGTTTAAGATAGATAAAGTGAAGATCGCTGATGCAATACCCAACGATCCGTTGCTGGCATCATCTGGCAATACCACAAAAATTGATGGTAATGCCGGCGTGTATTACCGGTCAAATACACTCAATGTTGGTGTTTCTGTAAAACAATTAGTTCAACCCAAATTAGATTTAATAAAATCAAATTCCAATCCGCAGGGACGGCTTTACAGGCAATACCATGCAACGGCCAGTTATAATATTAAAACAGATGAGGATAATATATTGCAGCCGCATGTTGAAGTTCGCTATCAGCCCGAAGCACCAACAGATTATGAAGGAGGTCTTACGCTGTATCATAAAGACATGTTTCATATTGGCGGAAGTTATCATTACAAACAGGCCTATACTTTATATGCCGGCGTAAAGATCTTGCATAAATTTTCTATCAATTATGCTTATGATGCATACACCAACCCGGTTAGCTCTTTTGAAACCGGTAATGCTGCGCATGAAATAATGTTGCGGTTTTTCTTTGGTAAGTAGATCAGTAATTAAACCACAGTTTTTGCTGTTACTGATAATTGATTACAGCCGCCACCGGTAAATAAAACCGTGTATTTACATTTATTTTCTGTATAATTATGTTTTAAAACAATTGTCTTTTACGCCTTTTATGAGGGCGTAAAAGCTGCATGACAAAAATCAATCAAAATGAAAAAATGCTTTGTAATTGTAATGCTGCTCATCAGCACAACACTGTTTGCACAGGATGCCATCCAATACCAAACACCGCCAAAAGAAATTTATGACCTCGTTATGGCAAAGCCAACACCGGGCGTAAGCTTCAACAGTAAGGGACAATACATGCTGATACTCGAACGCAGCAGTATGCCATCTGTAGAAGACCTTGCCCAGCCTGAGTTACGCATTGCAGGGTTACGCATAAACCCAAACAATTTTGGCCCCAGCAGAAGTGGGTACACTACCGGCATCAGCATAAAAGAAATAGCAACCGGAAAAGAATTTGCTGTTACCGGATTACCGGCCAATTTAAAAGCCGGCGGCCTGCAATGGAGCCCCAATGAAGATAAAGCAGCTTTCACCAACACTACCAATACGGCTGTTGATATTTATGTGATAGATATTAAAACCCACAAAGCAACTAAAGTAAATAAAGCGGCAGTTAATTTAGTTTTAGGCGCAGCCTTCGATTGGATAGACAACAACAGTTTGCTTTACACATCCGTAAACAAACCTTTGAGCGGGGCTCCCAAAAAACCTTTGGCACCCAAAGGGCCGGTGGTACAGGAAAACCTGGGCAAGGTTGCAGCAAGCCCTACTTTCCAGGACCTCATAAAATCTCCTTTTGACGAAACGCAATTTGAATTCTACGCAACTACACAACTCGTAAAAAATACCAACGGCTCCGAAATAAAGATCGGCACACCTGCCATTTACAGCAACATACAGGTATCGCCCGATAAAAAATATTTACTGGTAGAAAGAATTGATAAACCATTTTCTTACCTGGTTACTGCAGGCGGCTTCAACAGCACCATGATGATAACCGATATGAATGGCACATTGGTTAAAACGATTGCCAAACTGCCCAGCAGCGAACTTGAACCCCGGGGAAACGACAACGTATTGAATGCGCCACGTGGTTATAACTGGCTTGATAATTCACCCGCAACCCTGCAATGGATAGAGCCTTTAGACAGTGGACTTATTAAAAAGAAAATGGATTATCATGATGCTGCATATATACTGGCAGCGCCATTTACCGGCGGCCCAAAAGAACTGGTAAAAACCGCAGAGCGCATGTATAATGTAACAGATGTTACCAACGGTTCGTTTTTTGTTACCGAAGGTTCAAGGGCAAAACACCGGCAAAAAATGAGCAGGCTTACTGCTGATGGTAAAATGGAAATACTGATAGACCGCAGTACCGACGATGCTTACAACGATCCCGGCACTCCCCTTACTGATAAAAATAAATACGGCCGCGAAACTCCAAAATTATTGAACGGTTCACAACTGGTAATGCGGGGCACGGGTGCATCGCCAAAAGGCGACCTGCCTTTTTTAAATACATTTGATATCAATACAAAAGAAACAAAACAACTCTGGCGTTGCGAAGAACCGTTTTACGAAACTGTAACTACGATACTTGATTTTGATAAGATGATCATTGTAACCAACAAACAAAGCCAAACTGAGCAACCCAATTATTATTTGCGTGACCTTAAAAATAATTCAGCAAAAGTAATTACCAATTTTCCTGATCCGCAGCCCGGCCTGCGTGGCATTACCAAACAAAAGGTTACTTACAAACGTAAAGATGGTGTTGACCTTGCTGCCGATCTGTATTTACCAAAAGGATATGATAAAGCAAAAGATGGCCCGCTGCCGGTGATGATGTGGGCCTATCCACGTGAGTTTAAAAGTGCAAGCGATGCTGCCCAGTTGCGTGGCAGTAAATATACTTTTACAAGGGTGGGTTATGGCTCCATTGTTTTTTGGGCTACACAGGGTTATGCCATTATGGATAATACAGAATTTCCTATTGTTGGCGAAGGCGATAAACAACCCAATGATAATTTAATTCACCAGCTTGCCTGGAGTGCCGAAGCAGCCATACATAAAGTTGCCGAAATGGGTGTAGGCGACAGCACCCGCGTTGCTGTTGGCGGGCACAGTTACGGCGCATTTATGACAGCAAATTTGTTGGCGCATACTAATTTATTTAAAGCCGGCATTGCCCGCAGCGGTGCTTACAACCGCACCCTCACGCCGTTTGGTTTTCAAAATGAAGAACGCACTTACTGGCAGGCACCCGAAGTATATAATGCCATGAGCCCCTTTATGTTTGCCGATAAAATTAAAACACCACTGCTGATGATACATGGCGAAGCCGATAACAACCCCGGCACTTTTCCCATACAAAGCGAACGCCTGTACAATGCCATAAAGGGCCACGGTGGCACCGTGCGCTTTGTTCAATTGCCATTTGAAGCCCACGGTTATGCAGCCAAAGAAAATATACTGCACATGCTTTGGGAACAAAATCAGTGGCTGAATAAGTATGTGAAGAATTATGGAACGCCGTATGTGAAATAGTTTTGAACTTTGATTTAAATGATTGAATGAAAACTATGATTAAATAAATCATAGTGCAGACAACTTTGGGAACAAATCATAGTGAATCAAAAAATCAAATAAATCATAGTGCAGACAACTTTGGTGACAAATCATAGTCAATCAAAAAATCAAATAAATCATAGTCTAAACAATTATTATGATTAAAGAACAATACCCAGAAAGTGAATTGACAGGCAAGATAATTGGTTGTGCCATGGAAGTTCATAAGATTTTGGGTAATGGTTTTCAGGAAGTTATTTATCAAAGGGCATTAGCCATTGAAATGAAAAAGCAACGTCTGGAATATAGCCGGGAGCACGAAATGGAGATTTTTTATAAAGGAGAAAATATAGGAACCCGGAGAGTAGATTTCTTCGTAGAAGGAAAAATAATGGTTGAACTAAAAGCAATTATTTTACTTGAGGATGTTCATCTTGCACAGGCTATTAACTACCTGGAAGCATATAATATGGACATAGGATTATTGATAAACTTTGGCAGCAGGAGTTTACAATTTAAGAGAGTTATGAAACCGGGAAAGAAAATTTAATGAAGAATGTCTTAACTATGATTTGACTGCTTGAGTGAAAACAATGATTACAGAAAACAAATCATAGGCAATCAAAAAATCAAGTAAATCATAGTGCAGGCAACTGCCATTTGAAGCCCACGGTTATGCAGCCAAAGAAAATATACTGCATATGCTTTGGGAGCAGAATCAGTGGCTGAATAGGTATGTAAAGAATTATGGAACGCCGTATGTGAAGTAAGAGATTGTCTGAACAGGGATTTGAAGGATTAAAAGGATTTGTTGGATTCATAAAGCCAAATCCTTTTAATCCACTAAATCTACCCAAATCACATGATGCCAATTAAATTTGCCGAATTATATCCGGAATTTGAAAAACAAATGTTGCTTACATTTACCAAAGCTAAATAAGTTGATAAAAAATGATAAGAACTGGACATTGGATCGGGCAATATAAATTTGACAAAAAAACACATCAGGAAATATCTGGCTTTGAAGCAACAAACTTTGAAATGGAAATTACGGCTGTAGAAAATAATAAATTTGTTGGCAAAGTTCAGGATGACCTCTCAACTGGTGGAACAGAAGGAATTGGAGAAGTTAGAGGGAAAGTAGTTGGAGAAAATATTGAATTCATTAAGCAAATGCCAGTAATGACGTTTATCCTTGAGAAAAAAAGAATAAGAGAAACACTCAACAGAAAGCATCGAAAAATATATTATTCAGGAACTTTTTCTACCGATAAAAATTCAATTAACGGACAATGGAGATTTAAGTCCGGATTTATTTGGATCGGATTTATTCCTGTTCTGGTGAATCCAACAAAAGGAACATTTACAATGAAGCTGAAAGAGGGATAATTATAACACACTACCAGCTACCAAGTAAATCTTCCCCCCTGCCCGGTATTTGAAAATCAAATGTTGATTACATTTACCAAACCTAAATTCCGGGATCAGGATGAAACATCAATATAAAACTGCTTGTTGTTTATCATTTGCAAAAGTACTTCAACTAAAAATTTTCCTGCTCATCTATTTATTCATAGCTTCGCTGTTTGCTGCACAGTCGCAGCCGCTGCCGGGTTTTACTGCAACCGGTATATTTAATGAGCAGGAAATAACTATCGGCCATCAATGGAAAGATGTTATCGTAAACATCAACGCTCCATTACAATTGAACCGCAGCGGAAAAACTTACCTGGTATTTTATGCATTGCCCAATGGCAACAACATTGAATGGACTAAAGGAAAAAAACTAAACCCCGGCGATGACTGGCATTTCGATATTCAGCATATTGCTGCACAAACCAGGTATGTACGGCATACCGACAAAAAGAATAATTACATCGTAGCTTATGTAATGGCCGCTCAAAAAAGCTGGCCTGCCTGGAAACGCAGCACGCCTGATTCAATTTTTATCATCAAAAAGATCGTTGACAGCGTCAGTAATCTTTTTAAAAACTATCATCCGGAAATAATGCTGAACGGCCACAGTGGTGGAGGCAGTTTTATATTCGGTTATTTGGATGCGGTTGAAAAAATACCTGCCTGTGTAAAAAGAATAGCTTTCCTTGACAGTGATTATGGATACGAGGAAGGAAAGCATACAAATAAACTGGTAAAATGGCTGCATGCTAACCATGCAAATAAATTACTGGTGCTTGCCTACAATGACAGCATCGTTATCTATAATGGAAAACCGCTGGTAAGTGCTGCAAGTGGCACCTGGTACCGAAGCCGGTTGTTGCAGAGAAACCTTTCTGCAGCATTTGATTTCATCTCTACTGCAGATACTGCATTCATTAGTCATACAGCTTTAGATGGAAGAATAAAGATCATCCTGAAAGAAAATCCTGCAGGGCTAATATACCATACCGAACAGGTGGCAAGAAACGGATTTATCCTGTCGCTGCTTTCGGCTACAAAGTTTGATGGGAAGAAGTACTTTACTTATTTTGGGGAACGGGTTTACGAAAACTTCATAAGTGATTAGAAAAATTTTCATAGCAGCATATTGTATTACTGGCATAGTAGCCTGTAGCAACAGCAGACATTTTAACCTGCCCGTATCTTCCATCTCAACACATAGAACAAGCGGCACTGATTTTTATAAAACAGTGGCAGCCTGGAAATGGGCAGCAAGAGATTCGCTGGCCGTATTGGAAATATTAGCAGGCAATATTCCCTCTTTTTTTAAAAAATTTGTGGCCGTTACTTCATCAATAACAGACAGTTTGGGGAATCCCCATCACGCCGTTTTTTATGTATCGCCCGATTA
Organism: Chitinophagaceae bacterium; assembly: GCA_031410355.1. Lineage (GTDB taxonomy): Bacteria > Bacteroidota > Bacteroidia > Chitinophagales > Chitinophagaceae > Ferruginibacter. The sequence continues at coordinate 10,057 of JANNYY010000364.1, forward strand.
TCTTTCGGCAGGAACAGATGAAGACTGGGCCAGGATACCTCTTACACCCATTGCTGCACAAGTAATTGCAGATAGCTTCCATTGCTTTTTGCCAACCCGAAAAATGGTTGACCTTATCTATCAACAAAGTACTGTAAAACTGGAACCTGTGCCCATGTATGCCTTCCGCGACAGCAGTATAACCATGTGGCAGCATCACCTCATTATTGAAGGGCAGCGGAAAGGACGAACCGGGTTAATAGCAGGCATTAAAAAAGATGTAGTGATATCAGGAAAAATATCAAGAGACCCCAAACCCAACAGGGAAGCCATTTATGGCTGGCACCAGTTGAATGGCAAACCCATTCAGCCCCTCTACACGGGACATATTAACTGGTGGGTAGATTACAGCCATGGGATAAGGCTGATCTGGCAAACGATAAAAGTAGATGGAAAAGAAATGAACTATATTGATGTGTTGAAGCATCCCCTTTATCAAAAATTACTTTGTGATGAGGAGTGGTGTGATTTTTATAAATATCATTATTAAATAATGGTTTGCCCCTTTTTATCTTATAAAAATTAACATGTCTCCCCTCACCTGATGATTTACATTGCCTCCCCAATAAGCGTAACAGGCCTGTTCATAATTTACAAAGCATCCTGCAGTAAATTCAATGATGACCATATTTCTACGATGTTGCATTTATTTACAGCTGCCCTTTATTTCAATACAAGCAAGTGGCTAAAAACCATTTATCATTTCCATAAACCGCCTGAACAGTCTAA
>JANNYY010000365.1:0-1975 GCA_031410355.1 Chitinophagaceae bacterium
GTATGCTGGTAACCTGGAGAATTTAAGGGATATTGAAAACGAACCCAATTACCAGTTTGTAAAGGGAGATATTACCGACCTGGCTTTATTGCGCAGGTTATTTGAGGAACATAAATTTACCGCAGTGTTGCATTGTGCCGCTGAAAGCCATGTGGACAGGTCAATTACTGACCCGCTGGCATTCATTACCACCAATGTATTGGGTACAGCCTCATTACTGCAGGCTGCCAAAGAAGCTTGGACCGGGAATATGGATAACAAGATATTCTACCACATTTCAACCGATGAAGTATACGGTTCTTTGGGCGAAGAAGGATTTTTTACTGAAGAAACCGCTTACGATCCCCGCAGCCCGTACTCAGCTTCCAAAGCCTCATCCGATCATATTGTAAGGGCATTTTATCATACCTATAAATTACCGGTAAAGATCAGCAACTGCAGTAATAATTACGGGCCATTTCATTTCCCCGAAAAACTGATACCACTATGCATTCACAACATCATCAACAATAAACCCCTGCCCATTTACGGCAAAGGTGAAAATATAAGAGATTGGTTGTATGTAGAAGATCATGTACGTGCCATTGACGTGGTTTTTCATACCGGCAAAATTGGCGAAACCTACAATATTGGCGGGCATAATGAATGGACAAACATTGACCTGGTAAAGGAATTATGCAGGCAGATGGATGAAAAGCTGGGAAGGAAAAAAGGTGAATCGGAAAAATTGATCACTTATGTAACTGACCGTGCCGGTCATGATTTGCGGTATGCCATTGATGCAACGAAATTAAAAGAAGAACTTGGCTGGATGCCTTCTTTACAATTTGAAGAAGGGATAAGTAAAACTATAGACTGGTATTTGAATAATAGTGAATGGTTGAATCATGTAACGAGTGGCGATTATCAAAAATATTATAACACACAGTATCAAACGGAAAATAAATGAAAGGAATAATACTGGCAGGTGGATCAGGAACCAGGCTTTACCCCATCACTAAAGGGATCAGTAAACAACTCATGCCTGTTTACGATAAGCCCATGATCTATTACCCGCTCAGTACATTAATGCTTGCCGGTATAAAAGAGATTTTAGTAATTACAACACCCGAAGACCAGGACCAGTTTAAAAGGTTGCTTGGCGATGGAAGCCAGTGGGGGTGCAGCATTGAATATGCCAGGCAGGAAGTACCTAACGGACTGGCACAGGCATTTGTAATAGGTGAAAAGTTTATTGGTGCAGATAGTGTGGCCCTGGTTTTGGGCGATAATATTTTTTATGGCAGCGGGTTCAGTAAATTATTACAGCAAAGTATTGATCCGCACGGGGCTGTAATTTTTGCCTATCCGGTAAGCGATCCGGAGCGGTATGGTGTGGTTGAATTTGATGCTGATAGAAATGCAGTGAGTATTGAAGAAAAACCAACATCTCCCAAGAGCAATTATGCAGTGCCCGGTTTGTATTTTTACGATAACCAGGTTGTGGAGATTGCAAAAAATATTGCACCCAGTAAACGTGGCGAATACGAGATAACAACGGTTAACGATCATTACCTGCAGCAAAAGCAATTAAAAGTTGCTGTGCTTGACCGTGGTTTTGCATGGCTGGATACCGGTACCTTTGAAAGCCTTGGCGATGCAGCAGAATATGTACGGGTGATAGAAAAAAGGCAGGGTTTAAAGATTGGCTGCCCAGAGGAAATTGCATATCGCATGGGATTTATAAACCGGGAACACTTGATTAAACTGGCAGGTGAATTTGCTAAAAGCGGTTACGGCGAATATTTAAGAAAGATTGCAGAATAAAAATAACGATATGAACTATTATGTACACCCAAGTTCCATCATTGATGATAACTGCCAGATTGGAGAAGGAACTAAGATCTGGCACTTCTCCCATGTAATGTCGGGTGCAGTTATTGGTAATAACTGCAACCTTGGGCAAAATGTGGTGGTATCCCCAAAAGTAGTGCTG
>JANNYY010000366.1:0-4862 GCA_031410355.1 Chitinophagaceae bacterium
TGCTTAAACGCTTTACGGCCAGTTCCATATAAAAAAATATAACAGGCATCAATAAGAAATGGCCTTGGATTACTAACAATACCAATGAGGGCATCTTTAATTTGCCCACCGGTTATATCATATTTTCTGTGAGGATATTCCCGGGCTATCGGATTATTATCCGGGCTATAGTTTTCTGTTCCAAATTCTGCTGATCTTAAAGGCAATTGGTTACTGATGTCACTTAGTAAAATTGCCAGCGCCTCGTAATTTTTTCTGTTGGTATTTTGTATTATTTCCTGCCCTGTTTCCAGTTTATATTTCTCAATTGCCTTTGTAAGCAAGTAAATGATTTCTTCTTTACCAGTCTTAATATTTTGCATAACCCGTTGAAAAATAAGTGTATTACGAAATTTCGGAAACTATTTTATACGTTTCGGAAACCAAGTTAATCATTTTGAAATAATTCAGAAAGGCTTTGATCTACGTAAAACCTGAAAACAGTTTACATTGGTGAGGATTTCTATTTTTAATGATTGCCAAAACTTATGCGTATGAAAAAATTACTACCTGCAGCAATTTGCTGTTTTCCCAAACAAAAAGTAATTATTGGGGTTCTGTTTCTGCTCGGATTAATGGTTTTTCCACCTAAACAATCATCGGCCCAAACAAGTGGTTTAATAACAGAAAAAGCAACCGGAAGGCAACTGGAAGGAGTTAACATTACTGTAAAAAATGAAAAGGCCGGCACAACTACAAATAATGCAGGCAGATACCTTTTAAAAGTTGATAATCCACAAAAAGCGGTTTTAATTTTCAGTTTGGTTGGTTATAAAACTGTAGAAATAGCTGTACAGGGAAAATCTGTTATAGATGTAGAAATGGAAGACTCTACAGTTATGATGCAGTCTGTAGTAATTAACGCTTTAGGCTTTGAAACAAAACGGGATAAGTTAGGGTATGCTAACTCAAAAATAAATGGCGACCAGGTTGCCAACTCGGGCGAAGCAAACCTGGTTGATGCAATGGGTGGTAAAGCATCCGGAGTAAGAATTTCACGTTCCTCCGGTTCTGATCCCGGAGCTGCTTCGCAGATATTGATCAGGGGCCAAAGTACCATTACAAGAGGTACCGATCCGCTTATTGTTGTAGATGGCGTTCCTATTAACAGCGACAGCAGGGGCGAAACCAGCCAGGGGGTTACACAACAAAGCAGGTTAAATGATATAAACCCGGATGATATTGCAACAATGCAGATTTTAAAAGGAGCATCTGCCGCTGCACTTTGGGGTACCAGGGCAGCCAATGGCGTTGTTATTATTACTACTAAGAAAGGAGCAAGCAACAACAAATTAAATATCAGTTTTAAAAGTACCTACTCCATTGACCAGGTAAATTTCAATTATCCGTTACAATCTGCTTACGGCCAGGGAACCGGAGGGCTTTGGGCTGCTAATAATGCAAGAAGCTGGGGCGATAAAATTGCAAACAGGGCCGGTGGTGCCGATGCAGTAAATACTGCCGCTGATTATTTTGTAGGCTATCCTACCGGCACTATATATTATCCCATCACTACAAAAAATAATAAAGAAACGTTTTTAGATAAAAATTATAACAGCATTTTCCGCACCGGGCATTACCTCAACAACTCATTATCTGTAAGTGGTGGCGATGCAAAGTCTAATTATTTTATGAGCATAGGAGATTTGAATCAACAGGGTGTTATCCGGAATAACAGTAACTACCGAAGAACAAGTTTTCGTGTTAATGTATCAAGGCAAATGAATAAATGGCTGAAAGTATCCAACAAAGCATCTTATGTATTAACCAACTCCGACAGGGTGAGAAGGGGTGCAAGCAGCGGTGGCGCTATGCTTGGCCTGCTGCGTACCCCCGCCGATTTTGATAATACTGATTATGCAGGCAGTTACTACTCCTCGCCTACAGCGGCTTTTGTACCTAACAGGCAAAGGGCATACAGAAGTTACCTGGGTACAACAACCCCGGGTTTTAGCAATCCATTGTGGACCATCTATAAACAAGACAACAGTAATAATGTGAACCGGTATATTAACAGTACCGAATTATTTGTTACCCCCAATAAATGGCTGGATGTAACATTAAGGGCAGGCCTGGACTATTTTAATGAAAGAGAAATTACCTATTTACCCTATTATACAATCAATGCTGCTTCTGGCCTTTATAGCAGGGATGAATTTAATCAAACACAATTCAATATTGATTTTATCATCAGGGCAAAGAAAGATTTTGGTGAAAATATAAAAACAAATTTTTTGGCCGGGTTTAATTATAACAGCGCAAATGAAGGACTGTTAAGTGCTACCGGAACCAGTTTCATTATTCCGGATGGGCCAAGAGATATTGATAACTCGCTTATTGCAAACAGAAGTATTACTGATCGTTTTGAAACAACAAGAAGCAATGCCGGCTATGCAACTATTGGTACAGAATTATATAATCAGCTTTTTATTAACGCAACCGGCCGGTTGGAAGCCGCATCAACTTTTGGAGAACTTTCCGACAACCGCTTTTTTTATCCTTCGGCCGATGTGGCCTGGCAGTTTTCGCAATTACCATTTTTTTCTAAATCAAAAATATTTTCCTTTGGAAAACTGAGGGCTTCATACGGCGTGGTGGGTATTCAGCCAACAGCTTACAGAACTTCAACTAATTTCTTTGTACCCAATTGGGCAGAGCTGCTTGATCCAAATCTTGATGGCAGCCTTTTTGGTACCGGAACTTATGTACAAAGCCGGTCAAAAGGCAATCCCTATTTAAGGCCCGAAAAGAAAAAAGAATTTGAAATAGGTGCTGATTTAAGATTTATGGATAATAAGCTTTCAGTAGGCGCTACTTATTATTCCAACAAAACAACCGATGCCTTGCTGGATATACCGCAGGCACCTTCATCAGGTTACAATACATTATATGCCAATGCCGGCTCCATTCAAAACAAAGGGATAGAGCTGGACCTCTCTTACGAAATATATAAAAAGAAAAAATGGCTGGTAAGTGTTGACTGGAACTGGACCAGGAACCGCAATTTAGTAACCGATTTAAATGGCTCTGCTTCTATTTTACTGGGTGGCCTGAACGGTGTTTCATCAAGAGCTGTTGAAGGCTATCCCTTGGGTGCCCTTTGGGGAATTGGTTTTCAAAAAGACCCAAAAGGCGGCTATTTGCTGAATGCCAACGGCTTCCCCATATCTGAAGTTGAACAAAAAGTTTTGGGCGATCCGAATCCGGATTGGAGAAGCGGCTTAGGAATAAATATAGAGTATAAAAATTTTAAATTGTATGCCTTGTTTGAACACTCGCAGGGCGGAGATATTGTTGATGCAACAGAGGCAGTGCTGCGGGATTACGGAGTTAGTAGCGAAACGGGTAATGAAACAACAGCCACTTCAAATCTTAAAACCGCCAGTGGTGCCACTATTTTGGCGGGCACGCCTTTCAGGGGTAATATTGCAAATTTTGGAGGTGGAGATGTAGCTCTGGACCAAAGCTGGTACAATGGCCTGGGAGGTTTTTTTGGAAATGTGCTGGAACCATTTGTTACAGACGCTACCTGGACTCGTCTTCGTGAAGTAACATTATCTTATCGCCTCACTAAAAAGCATCTTCCAAAATTTGCAAGATTAACTTCTGTAAATTTTGAAGTAAGTGGACGTAACCTTTGGGTAAACAGTAAGCTTAAAACTATTGATCCCGATAGTAATGTTGAAGGTTCGGGCTCTGGCAGGGGAATTGTTTATTTTAATAACCCGGGTTCAAGATCTTACCTGTTTACAATAAAACTGAACTTTTAATTTACTAAACTGATTTTATATGAAAAATAAAATTGCATTTATAATCGTACTTATATCCATTTCATTTTTATCCTGTAAAAAAATAGTGGATGGAATTAATACAGACCCTAACAATCCGCAGGATGCAACTGCCGCAACCATGCTTACAGGCGTAGAACTCTCAAATGTAATTGTACAGGAAGGCGAACTGGCAAGAAGATCGGGAATGTGGTGTGGATATTTTACCGGACAGCTTTTTCAATATAACAGTTACCAGTTGTATAATGTGATCGCTAATGATTACAACGATACCTGGAGCCAGGTATTTGCAGCTACCATAAAAAACTGCCGCTTAATGCGTCAAAAATCATTTGAGGTTAATAACCGCAGGTTAGCAGGTGTGGCACAGGTTATAGAAGCACACGCTGCCGGTACAGCATTGGCTTTATGGGGAGATATTCCTTACAGCCAGGTTTATGATGAGCGTTATCCAAATCCTGCTTATGAGCCACAGGCTAAAGTGTATGATTCTTTGCAGGTGTTGCTTGACAATGCAATCAGCAACCTCAATTCTGCATCATTCATAAACTTTGCTGCACAGGATATTATTTACCAGGGCGATAATATTAAGTGGGTGCAGGCAGCTTATACTTTAAAAGCCAGGTATTATTTACAAACAAAGCAATATGCTTTAGCACTGGCTGCTGCCCAAAATGGTATTAGTATCTCAGCAAATAATATGGTAATGACTCATATTGATAATGCAAACGGCTCAAACCTGTATGCACAGTTTACAATAGATGAACGGCCAGGGTTTATGAATGTTGCCGGCTCCTATGCGGTTTCTGTTATTAACCCGGGTGGTGCCAAATACCGGGGTAATACAAAAACAAATGAAACGGGCAGATACCGGTATTTTTATAAAAGCGGAACCGATATTAATAATAGTAATGTGGGCGGGTTCTTTTACAAAACCACTGCATTTCCTTTAATAACCTATGCAGAAAATCTGTTGATACAAACAGAATGTGATTACCGGTTGAACGGGTTTACTGCCGGCCTTAACCGGTTAAA
>JANNYY010000367.1:0-2558 GCA_031410355.1 Chitinophagaceae bacterium
ACCAAAAAGCATTCGTATGCGTAAAGTAATATTAGATGAAAACGAACGTTCAAGAGTTTCAAAGCAAATGAAGAGCGAACCGGTATAAACATACGGGCAAAACATATCTCTAAATAATGTACTTTATTTAACAACCCGGAAGTTAATTTCCGGGTTTTTTATTTTATTTTACCTCAAAAATTGAAATGAAAAAATTAACTGCCATTTCTTATTTGTTATTATTTTTTTTAACTACAGCCTGCTCACAGCAAACACCCAATCAAACCCTTAATCTTTCTTTTGATAAAACAGATGCCAATGGGCGCATAACCGGCTGTTATTATGTATGGGAAAAAGACGGTTATTATACTTATAAAGACGATTCTGTAAAAATAGACGGAACTAATTCTATCCGCATTCAAAATGAAACTACAGAAACTAAAGACAAATTTGCGCCGGTAACATTTTCCCTGCCCGCAAATTTCTCGGCAAAGCAAATTACACTGAAGGGTTATATTAAAACAGAAAACGTAAACAATGGTTATGCAGGTTTGTGGTTAAGGGCAGATGCAGGCAGCAAGATGGCTGATTTTGCGAATTTAGGAGAATCAGCACCAAAGGGCAACACCGGCTGGAATACTTATAATGTTACCATAAAAATGGATAAGTCTGTTACCAACATTGTTTTTGGGGGTTTGCTTGCCGGCAGTGGCAAAGCTTGGTTTGATAAGTTTGAATTGTATGCCGATGATTTGCCTATAGATAAAATAGTATGGCAGCAAGCTGACAAAAAAGAGTCACAAGTTATAAGATCAAATGCACGGTTGGATAGTTTGCTTACAAAACAACAGGCCCAAAATTTATTTGTACTGGCAAAATTGTGGGGCTTTTTAAAATACCATCATCCGGAAGTAGCAAAGAGAAAAAATAATTTTGATGAAGAATTGTTTAAAATAATGCAGCCTGTTGCCAATACCCCTTCTGCAGAAAAAAGAAATGAATTTTTGTTGAACTGGATAAACAACCTGGGTGATGAAACAGGTTTTAAACTGGCAGATGAACTGCCTGCTAAGGATGTGCAAATAAAACCCAACCTCGCCTGGATCAATGATAAATTTTTATTCAGTGAAGCCATGATCAGTAAACTTAAAAGTATTTACGCTCACAGAAACAGATCTGATAATGCTTATATAAAACTAATGCCGGGCGTGTTAAATCCCAATTTTGAGGGAGAAGAAAAATATAAAGCGATGTCCGGGGATGATGATGGGTTAAGGATGCTGGGACTTTTCCGCTACTGGAATATTATCGAATATTTTTTTCCTTCCAAGTACCTGATAAAAGAAAACTGGGATGATGTATTAAAAGAATTTATTCCACGGTTTGCTGCTGACAGGAACTCGCTGCGTTATAAACTCAATTGCCTGAAATTAATAAACCGCATACATGATACCCATGCATCCATAAGTGGCGATAAAGAGCTGGGTACCTTTTTCGGAACTAATTACCCCGTTGTAAAAGCCAGGATGATACAGGGCAGACTTATTGTAACGCTAATAGTTGATTCAGCATTGGCTAAGAAAGAATCCATCCAGGTTGGAGATGAAATTTTAACAGTAAACGGCAAAACAATTGCTCAATGCCACAAAGACATGGAAGAAATACTTTGTGCTTCAAACCCAAGCGCTGCCGATAGAAATTTTGCATCTGCTTTTCTGCTGAGGGGGAACGGGGATTCTTTGACAATTACTTATGACCATGAAGGCTTAATAAAAAACGGCTCCTTAAAATTGTACCCGATGCAGGCTGTAAATGCAGCTTCAATGAAAAAATATTACGAGGGACCAGCTTATAAATTATTGAATGATTCAACCGGGTATATAACGCTGGCCACAATTAAAGCCGCTGATCTGAAAACTATTTTTAAAACATTTGAAAATACCAGGGGCATTGTAATTGATATCAGGAATTATCCGGCTGAGTTTATGCCTTTTGTTATGGCTGATTATATTAAACCCGGCCCATCTCCCTTTGTAAAATTTACCAACGGAAACATAGATAATCCCGGCCTTTTTACTTTTAAATACACGATCAGCAATGGTTCAAAAAATAAAGATTATTATAAAGGTAAAATTGTAATACTGGTTGATGAACGTACACAAAGCCAGGCAGAATATACTACCATGGCCTTACGCACCGCACCAAATGCCATTGTAATGGGCAGCCAAACTGCAGGTGCAGATGGCAATGTAAGTATGATTTATTTTCCCGGCGGTTTTGGAAGTTACATTTCGGGCATTGGTGTTTTTTACCCGGATGGAAAAGAAACGCAGGGAATTGGAATTGTACCTGATATTGAAGTAAAACCTACAAGGGAAGGAATAAAAAAAGGAACTGATGAACTCCTTGAAAAAGCGATGCTGTATATTTCGGGTACCAAATAGGATTCTAATGAATATAGCTTTCTAAGGTCTCAGCAATCTTTTCTTCATAAGGTTGCGGGTATTTTTTTATAAAAGTATCGAAGGCCTTTTTACCCATGCTTGCCCAATTATCTTTTTGTTGCCAGCTTTTTTCCA
>JANNYY010000368.1:0-2491 GCA_031410355.1 Chitinophagaceae bacterium
AGGCTTTGGGAAAACAATGTGGGCCGGGGCTTACCGTTCTGGCAACACAATATGCCTTTGCTTAAAAAGTATTTTCCAAAACAGTTTAGTGACATGGACGCTGTACAATTTTACAGAGGCATTAACAAAGTGCAGCCATCTTTAATACGCACCGAAGCCGATGAACTTACCTATCATTTTCATGTGATGATCAGGTACGACATTGAAAAAATGCTGATTGACGGCAGCATTAAAACCAAAGACATACCGGCTTACTGGAACGAACATTATGAAAAATACCTGGGCATACAGGTACCCGATGATAAAAGAGGCTGCCTGCAGGATGTACACTGGAGCCATGGCAGTTTTGGGTATTTTGCCACTTACAGCCTGGGCAGTTTATATGCTGCCCAAATGTATGCAACCATCAGCAATCAAAACCCGTTTTTAGAAAAAGAGTTAGCTTTGGGCAATAATGCCGGTTTATTGCAGTGGCTGCGGCAACAAATTCACCAGCACGGTCGTTATTACACTTCGGAAGAATTGTGCAATAAAGCAACCGGTGAAATTTTAAACAGTGATTATTTTATGAATTACGCTAACAAAAAATATAATGATATTTATACCGCATAAAATACACCCCATGAAAAAATTGATTTACAGGCCGGCAATTATTTTTCTTACATCTTTATCAATCTTATTAATTTTTAATGGCTGCAGTAAAACTGCTGTAGAAGCAGCACAATTAACTTATGCACAGCAACAGTTTGAAGACAATATCCTCAACAAAAATTTTAGGGTGTACCTGGCAACCGATAATGGTGTTGACCTTACCCCACAATATACCGGTTACACTTTTGTAATGTTAAAAACTACTTATTACAACGGCCCAATGACTGCAGTTAAAAGCGGCATTACCTACAACGGCACCTGGAGCAGTAATGATGATTACAGTAAATTAGTTATCCTGTTTCCATCGGCCCCTGCCGAATTTGTTTTTTTAAACCGCGAATGGAAGTTTACCAAAAAATCGCTGCCCGTTATGGAGCTGGCGCCCTGGGGCACTTTGGAGCCCAAGGTATTGCACATGGAAAGGTTTTAAACTTATCCCTTTAATTTATTTACCAGGTCAACATATTGCTGCATACTTTCTTCACTTGATTTTCCTTTTAATGCAGCCCAGGCATCGTACTTGGCTTTATTTACAAAATCAAAAGGGTTTGATGGCGCCTCGCCGCTTACATCACCTTCGGTTGATTGCTTGTATAAAGAATACAGTTGCAGCAAGACTTCATTGCCGGGTTTTTCTGCAAGTGATTTACTGTCGGTGATTGCTTTTTCAAATTGTTCTTTGATATCCATGGGAGTTTTTTATTTGCGAATTTAGGGGAAAGGTGGATAAGTGAGTATTTTGACATTAAAAACAAATAAGTGCTCCTTTTATGAAATGTGCAACTAGAGTTTTATATTTAATTTTGGCAGTAACCATAAAAGACTCCTTAACTATGAAGAGAATAACAATAATTTTATTGACACTTTTAAGTCTATCTGCTTTTGGACAAGACAATCCAACTGAGCAAGCAAAACCGATAGTTGATGAAGGCAAAAAACTTTATAAATCAGAAATGGCATCCTGGTATGGCACAGACCTTTTTTTAGAAAATTATAAAGACAGAGCAAACATAGGTGGTTACTTCTCTTACTCCGACAATGACATCGCAAAATGTATTTTCTTTTCAAAATCGGATAAGCCCAAAGTAATTGGAACAATTTCATTTGACAGCACATACAATACAAAGACTGCAAATACAGATTTAACTGAAAGAGATTTTACAACTAATGAAACTGATATTTATGAAATCAGAAAGATTGCATTATCTACTATAAATTCTGACACACTGTTTAAGAGATATAAAAACACCAACCTCAATTTAATACCACTTATATATGGTGCAGAAAAGAAAGTTTATGTTTTGACAGGACCAGAACAAAATGGCGTTGTTATTTTTGGTAATGATTACTTGCTAACATTTGACAAAAACAATAACCTGACAAGTAAAAAGCAATTGCATAAAAACATAATTCTTATTAACTATGGTGGTAAAGAGGAAGAAGGAAAAGAAATTGAAGGAACAATTCACTCACATCTTCCAGAGACAGGAGACTTTATAACTGCAACCGATATTTGTACGCTAATGTTGTACGAAAAATTTGCCAAGTGGAAACAACATAATGTTGTTTCCAAAAACTATCTAAACATTTGGAATTGTTTGACAGACCAATTAGTTGTTATTCCTATGGGAACAATTGATAAAATAAATAAAGACCAAGAAAAACGAAAGAAGAAAAATAAAGATGATTAGAATGAACAACTGCGATTATATTGAAACAGGGGAAACCCTGGATGAATTCCTGGAAAATTTTCCTTCCTTAAAAAAAGATTTAGCAATACAGGTTTTAGAAATAGTCAGTAAAACCAATAACTACTGAAAAGATTTCTTGGTCCCATCGG
>JANNYY010000369.1:0-6944 GCA_031410355.1 Chitinophagaceae bacterium
CTTATTTGAATGACAGTGGTATTTATATAATGAAGTGGTATCCGTTGCTGCCCGTCATCTTCATTATTGCCTATTCTTTTGTAGCTATAAGCTTACTTGTTAATGAAACAAAGCTTTGCTTGATTGGCCTTGTGGTAATGGGTGGTTTTATGGCACTTTATTTTATTGTAAAAGCAGTACAAAAACATAACCTGTCAAAATCATAATCTATGCCTGAAGATATATCCTACATTTTAAATGAGTTTGCCGAAGAAAGAGAAAATTATTTCAATGCTGTTTCTCCACCCATTATGCAAACCAGCAATTTTGTTTTTAATACGGTGGATGAGATGCGTAAAGCCTTTGCTGATGAGTATTCCACGTACTTATACAGCAGGGGTAAAAACCCAACAGTAGAAATTTTGCGTAAAAAGTTAGCTGCATTGGATGGCGGCGAAGACTGCCTGGTATTTAACAGCGGCGCTGCTGCTATTTTTGTTGCAGTGCTGGCCAATGTAAAAGCAGGCGATCATATTGTATCGGTTGATAAACCTTATACCTGGGCACAGAAAATGTTTGATAATATTTTACCAAGGTTTGGTGTAACTACCACTTATATTGATGGAACAAGAATTGAAAATTTTGAACGGGCCATTTTACCAAATACTACCGTTATTTATTTAGAAAGCCCAAACAGTTGGGATTATGCCCTGCAGGATTTGAGAGCAGTTGCTGAACTGGCCAAAGCAGAAAACATTACCACTATCATTGATAACAGCTATTGTACACCGCTGTACCAAAAACCCATTGAAATGGGGATTGACCTTAGCCTGCAAACTGCTACCAAATACATCAGCGGCCACAGCGACACGTTGGGTGGCGTTTTATGCGGCACCAAACAAATGATGGAAAGAATTTTTAACAGTGAGTACATGACTGTTGGCAGCGGCATTTCTCCTTTTAATGCATGGCTGTTGATAAGAGGTTTAAGAACATTGCCAGCCAGGCTTGACAGGATTACAGCTTCAACTAAAAAAGTTATTGATTATTTAAAGCAACATCCTAAAGTAGAAAGCCTGCTGTTTCCTTTGGATGAAAGTTTTCCGCAATACAAATTAGCGTGTAAGCAAATGACAGGAGGTTGCGGATTATTAACCTTTATTATAAAAGCTGACAATATTAATCAGATAGAAAAATTCTGTGAAGACCTTCAGCATATTTTTATGGCAGTTAGCTGGGGTGGCCACGAGAGCCTGATTATACCAAAATGCTCATCCATACAACCCCGCGATTTTAACGCTGCAAACAAAGAGCACCGCATGATCAGGTTATATGTGGGCCTGGAGGATGCGGAATATATAATTAAAGACCTGGAGCAGGCTTTTGAAAAGCTGAGGTAGCGAGTTTGCCGTTTGTATATTTGTTTTATCGGTATTAATTTCAGATGAATTATTTTTGTTGTATGCGTTATAAATTTTTAGCCCTGGTAACTTTATTGGCAATTAATATCTCTGTAAAAGCCCAGGAGAAGTGGAGTTTGCTCCAGTGTATTGAATATGCTATGGCTAATAATATTTCGGTAAAGCAAATTGACCTGCAAACAAAAACTGCTGAGCTGGATGTTAAGCAGAGCAAATTGGGACAGATTCCCAGCTTAAATTTTAACGGCGGGCCAATTTATAACAGCGGCCGTACCCAGAACCCGACTACTTTCACCTTAAGTACACAAAGTTATTTATCGGCCAATATACAGTTGCAGAGCAGCGCCGATGTTTTTAACTGGTTCAGCAAACGCAACACTATAGCCGCTAACGAATGGGAGTTACTGGCAGCCAAAGCCGGTACCGATAAATTAAAAAATGATATTGCCTTGTCAGTTGCCAACCTTTATTTACAGATCCTGCTGGGAAAAGAACAGGAAAAAATTGCGGGTGTTCAACTGCAACAATCATTGGCGCAGTTGAGTAACACCCGTAAACTGGTTGATGCCGGATCGCTACCTGAATTGAATGCAGCAGAACTGGAAGCGCAGGTTGCCAGGGACAGTTCGACTGTAATTACAGCAAGAGGAAGCGTGATACAAAATACATTGTCATTAAAAGCTTATATGGCCCTGGATGCGGCAGTGCCTTTTGAAATTGAAACGCCCCCAGTTGATAAAATACCTGTAGAAAAAATTGCAGATCTGCAACCCGAGTCTGTATATGCTTTGGCTATGGCTAACATGCCACAACAAAAGGTTAATGATTTTAAAATTAAAGCTGCACAAAAAAACGCTGCGGCTTTACGTGGAAATTTATATCCCACAATTTCTATTTTTGGAAGTTTAGGAAGCAGATATGCCAATTTTTATAATGTTCCCGCTGGCTTTGCGAAATCAGACCCGTTTTTCCCCCAGTTAAATGAAAATTTTAGCCAGTCTGTTGGCCTAAGTCTTAAAGTACCAATTTTTAACGGATACATTTCCCAAACTAATTACCAAAAGAGTAAGATCACTATAAGAAATCAGCAACTGCAAAAAGATCTTGACGATCAAACCTTAAAACAGGATATTTACCAGGCGTATAATGCAGCTATAGTGGCGTTGGAAAAACTTAATGCCGGTAAAAAAAGCCTGGAAACTGCTGAACGTACTTTTAACTTTGCACAAAAAAGATATGATGTTGGTTTGATGGGAACTTTTGAATTAATTACCAGCCAGAATAACCTGTTTAGTGCAAAATTGCAAAATGCACTGAACCTGTATGACTATGTTTTTAAAATGAAAGTTTTGGAATTTTACAAGGGGAAGGGATTGAAGTTGTAAAAAAACCCCCTCCGCCCCCTAAAGGGGGAACTTTGGAGCATGCTGATTTGAAGAGCTTTTTAGATTTGTAAGAATGTAGCAACGAATTGCAAAACATAATTAAAGCTAAATAAAGAAATATTGTACAAGAGTGCGACGCCAATGAAGCTGATTAAGGTGATTTGGCCGGGCTCAAAAAAATAAAATAAAAATGAGTAAATCGCTTAAATGGATTTTGATAAGTTTGGGTGCTTTATTAGTGCTGCTGGTAATACTATCAAAAACCGGTGCATTTGGTAAAGATGAAGGCTTAAAAGTTACAGCCGAAAAAGTACAGAAACGTACCATTACTGAAATTGTAAATGCCAGCGGTAAAATTTACCCGGAAGATGAAGTAAAAGTTAGCCCCGATATTAGTGGTGTAATTACCGAGCTTAATGTACAGGAAGGAGATACCGTAAAAGCAGGGCAGCTGCTGGCACGTATTGATCCGGATGTTTACAATATTCAGCGTAGCCAGGCGGCAAGCGGGGTAGCACAAACACAGGCACAGGTTAGCAGTTCGCAGGCACAGGTTAGTAATGCGCAGGCGGCATTAGATGCATTGGATGCACAAATGGAACAGTCGCAAAGAAATTATAACAGATCGAAACAATTATTTGATGAAAAAGTAATAAGCAGAAGTGAAATGGATGTTGCAGAATCTTCTTTAAGAAGCGCTAAAGCAAATTACAATGCTGCCGTGCAGGGCATACGTGGCGGCCAGGCAAACGTACAAAGCGCCAGGGCAAATGTACAAACTGCACAAGCCAGTTTACAAAAAGCAAATAAGGATCTGAGCAGAACAGCCATTACTGCGCCAAGAGATGGTGTGGTTTCTTTATTGAATGTAAAAAAAGGAGAGAGCGTATCGGGTAATAGTTTTACAGTTGGTACCGAAATTTTACGTATAGCTGATATGAGTAAAATTGAGATAAGGGTTGATGTGGGTGAAAATGATATCCCTAAAGTAAAACTTGGCGATAGTGCGGTGGTAGAAGTGGATGCTTACAGCGACCGGAAATTTAAAGGCATTGTTACACAGATCGCCAGCAGCAATAATGGTGCAGCATCGCAAAATGCTTTATCCAATACTACCAGTGATGTAACACAATATAAAGTTTACATAAGAATTTTAGCCGAGAGCTATATGGATCTTTTGGGCAAAGGCACTTTCCCTTTTCGCCCCGGAATGAGCGCCAATGCTGACATACAGACCAAGACACATACAAATGTGCTGAGTGTGCCTATTAATGCAGTTACTACCCGTGATAAAAATGACAGCACAAAAACTACCGATATAAAGAAAAAAGATGAATCCAATGCAAAACCAACCGTATCGCTGGTTGATGACCTGGAAGTTGTTGCTTTTGTAATTGACAAAGAAGGTAAGGTGAGCAAGGTAAAAGTTAAAACAGATATCCAGGACATTAATAATATTGAAATTACTGCAGGATTAAAAGAAGGAGACCAGGTTGTTACCGGGCCTTACGATGTAGTAAGTAAAACACTGAAGGTTGGAAAAAAAGTAAAAGTGGTGGATAAGAAAGACCTGTTTGAAAAAACGGATTAACAATAATTTTTTTTACAATTAATAGTTTGGCTGTTGATTAATTTCATCAGCCAAATTTTTTTCCATGAAATTAAAAACATTTTCAGTTATTTTTTTGTTGCTGGTTTGCATACAATCTTTTGCACAAACAGTTAAGCTGCGGCTTTTTGTTGTTGATGACAAAAAAGAACCTATACAAAATGCCTCTGCTGCTTTGTACCTGTTACCGGATACGGTTTTGATAATTAAAAAAACAGCAGCGGGTGAAATTTTTTTTAACGTAAAGCCACAAACAAGTTATGTAGTAAAAGTTACCACTGCAGGTATGCAACAGGCTTTGCAAACTATTTTTATTAATAAAGCAGACACAACTGCAACCGTGCAAATGAATTACAAAGTTAACAGCCTGGGTAATGTAACCGTGGTTGCTAAAAAGCCACTTATAAAACAGGAAGATGATAAAACCATTGTAGATGCTGAAGTATTAGCCAACAGCAGTACCAATGCTTATGAGATTTTAGAAAAAACACCGGGTGCCATTGTTGACCAGGATGGCAATGTTTATTTAAGCAGTACTACGCCGGCCACTGTATTAATTAATGGCAGGGAAATGAAATTAAGCAGTGCGGATCTTGCTTCGTTATTAAAAAGTTTGCCTGCAGGCAGTGTAAGTAAGATTGAAATAATCCGTACACCTTCTGCCAAATATGATGCATCAAGCAGCGGGGGCATGGTAAATATTGTTTTAAAGAAAGGCGTTAAACTGGGTACCAATGGAAGTGTAAATGCAGCTTATTTCCAGGGAGTGTATGGTACAAAAACAGCCGGCTTTAATTTAAACAAAGGCTCCGGCAAAATAAACAGTTACTTGGGTTACCAATTTACTGACAAAAACAGTTTTGAAAAACTGAATTCGGACAGGTTCATCCGGAAAGATTCTGCTTTACTTGCACAACGCTCTTATACAACTTATCCAACGGTTAATAATTATATGAATGGAGGTATTGATATTCAATTTACGCCTAAGTTTAATGCAGGTTATGATCTGAGCATGAGTAATTTAAATGGTAAAAGCTACGCTGTAAACGGCATTGATATCAGCAAAGATCCGTCGGCAGCTTTAATCGGTAAAAATGTTTCGGACATCAATAACAAAAACAAAACCACCTATATCGGAAATAATTTTTCGGCAAAATATAAGATTGATACACTGGGAAGTGAATGGACTGCAGAACTGGATTATAATTATTACAGGAACAGGAACAACCAGCTTTATAAAAACTATAATTACTTGCCTGCAAAGCCAACAGTTTCAGGCGATGGGGCAAACAGTAATGATAAAAATATTTTTGTTTTTCAAACCGACCTTACGCTTAAATTTCCTAAATCATTAACAGTAGAAGCCGGTTTTAAAACAACGATGAGTAAAAGTGAAAACAGCTCGGGCTATTTTAAAGATACCGGCAACAATACCAGGTTTGTTGATGTTTTTCAAACCAATACATTTAAATACAATGAAAAAATAATTGCAGCATACTTGCAGGTTTCAAAAACTTTTTATGGATTTACCATTAAACCGGGGCTAAGGCTTGAAACAACAGATATTAATGGCAAACAGGTAATACCCAAAGACACTTCATTATTTCTTAAACGTACAGATGTTTTTCCTTACCTATTCATTAAACACAAACTCTTTAAGTTATTTGGATTCCCACTGATCGGTAATGGTATTTACCGGCGAAGCATCAGGCGTCCTTATTACGAAGTGCTGAATCCATATCCTAAATATATTGACCAGTATCTTTTTGATGTTGGTAACCCTAACTTAAAACCACAGTTTACAACCAACTATGAAATAAATGTAACCTTTGATAATATTCCTGTACTTGCTTTTGGTATTAATGATACCAAAGACATTTTCAGCAACGTAACCTACCAGGATAATAATACCAGGATCGCTTACCGCACATACGATAACCTGGGAAAAAATAAAGAGATATATGCAAAAGTTATTGGCGGCATACCACCGGGTGGTAAATATTTTTTTTATATAGGTGCACAGTACAATTATAACCGCTACACCGGCTTTTACGAAGGCCTTCCGTTAAATTACAACCGCGGAAGCTGGACCTTTTTTATGTTCCAGGAATTTAAAGTAACCAAAACACTTACATTTAATATGCAGGGTTTTATGCGTACCAAAGGTTTGCAAAACCTGTATGAGCTGAATACTTTTGGCGGATTATATGTTTCGGCAAACAAAAGTATTTTAAAGAAAAAAGCAAATATTATTCTTTCGGTAAATGATCTTTTACACACCAATCATGTATCATTCAGTTTACAGCAGGGTACTGTAAGTGCACAGGGAGAGCGAATTAATGATACCCACAGGCTGGGGCTTACCTTCCGTTATAATTTTGGAATAAAGCGTAAAGAAGAAAACAAAAAAATCTTTGATGCGCCTGCTGACATTAATTAAATAATTTTTCTGCAATGGCAACACTTTCGGGTTTACCTACGTCAACAAGTTTATCGCCGCTGTGGTCGTATCCATAAATGGGATGAGCTCCAGCCAGGCTGAGATATGTT
>JANNYY010000370.1:0-1553 GCA_031410355.1 Chitinophagaceae bacterium
AAAATGTATTTGAAAGAGATCAGCGTTATCAATACAAAAGCACCGGCAACACCGGTAATTACACAGGATGGTGATGTGATCTTTGCCACGGCAAAATATGGAAAAGGAACCGAGTTTGCAGTGGTTGATCCCTGGATATACAATGAATATTTAGATGGAAGGAAGATACCTGCTGAGTATGAAAATTTTTCAGCAGCTAATGAGCTGGTAAAATGGTTATTAAGCCAGGCAACAAAAAAATAATGGATCAACTTAAAAGAATATTACTTACTGCTTTTGCAATAATTGGTGTATGGGGAAGCCTGTATGCTCAAAAAGAAATTATGGTGGCGCAGGATGGCAGCGGCAATTTCAAAAACATACAGGAAGCAATTAACAGTTTGCCTGCTGATGCAAAAGAGCAACGCATCATCTTTATAAAAAAAGGAACCTACAAAGAAAAAATTTTTATTGATAAAAATTTTATCAGCTTAAAAGGAGAAGATAAAGAAAAAACAATCATCAGTATTTCCCTGGCAAGGGATGAATGGCGTTGCGAAAATGCAGATGATTATGGAACAGCTACCATCAATTTAAAAGGCAGCGATATTACGCTTGAAAATTTATCCTTCATCAACAGTTATGGTAAAGACAATACCAAAGAGAAAACCATTGCCTGTGCAAAAGATGAAACTAAAAGCAAAACATTAAGACCCGACGGACACCAGATGGCATTACGTTCTTTTTCAACAACAAGATTAATTGTTAAGAACTGCATTTTCAGGGCCTATGGCGGCGATACCGTAAGTCCGTGGAATACAGAAGACGGCATGTTTTATTTTAAAGATTGTATTATGGAAGGCGGTGTGGATTTTTATTGTCCGCGGGGTTGGGCGTATGCAGAAAATTGCACATTCGTCTGTCATAACAAAGAAGCGGCTATCTGGCACGATGGAAGTAAACATGAAGATTCAAAAACTGTTTTGGTTAACTGTAAGTTCACAGGCGATGAAGGATATAAATTAGGCCGCTATCATCGTGATGCGCAGTTTTATTTAATAGGCTGCAGCTTTGATAAAAATATGGCAGATGCAGATATTTATCAGAAAGAAGCCAACCCGCCAAATGTAATACAATGGGGAAGGCGTGTATATTATTACAACTGCAAAAAAGCAGGTGGCAATTACAAATGGTTTGCCGATAATTTGCCTGCAAATATAAGTACCAACGATATTACTTCAGGCTGGGCATTTAACTATAAATGGAATCCGGAAAAAGAAATGGACAAAAATGAACCTGCCTTAATGAAAGCAGATGCAGTGGCCTCAGCATCTGCTGCTGTAGCTGAAACCGGAACGAAAATAAAGGCAGCCAATACAGACCCCATTGCCGAAAATATGCTGTTGTACCAGCGCAGTAATGGCGGCTGGCCCAAACACTTCCAGGGAAATAAAAATGTAGATTATAACAGGTTACTTACCGCAGATGAAAAAATAGAATTGATATCCGGGTATGCCGCAGGCATTGATGCTACCATTGACAATGCTGCTACTACAAAAGAAATAAAATACCTG
>JANNYY010000371.1:0-13480 GCA_031410355.1 Chitinophagaceae bacterium
CTCCCCGAAAATAATTTATGGCCATACTATCGGAATCGGCTATGCGCTCTTTTATTTCTTTATTGGAATGGGTGCAGGCAGATAATGCCAAGGCGGTAACAAAAATGCAAAAGACATGTTTCATGGGATAAAGATAATAAAAGGCTTGTCCTGCCGGCATAAAAAAGAAACCACCTGGTAAGAATAACAGGTGGTACAAGCCGGGAATTTGTTAATTGCTTAAGGAAACTTGTTTGGAATGATTGCTATTAGATTCGCTATTGCACAGCTAAGTTGGCCTTTAAATATTACCCGAATATTAAGCAATGGTTAACCTAAGGTTACTGTTTTGAACAGGCGGTAAAGATTTTCTAATCGCTGGAATTGCCCGGAACCAATTACGCTGCCTCAGCCTGCAGCAGGTATATAAAATTATTTTTGATCCGTCTTTTTAATAACCTGTCCGTTGCAATCGTATTCACTGGTACAACCAGGTTTCCGCCGGTATCATAATTCTCCCGGGGGCCGGTTTTTAAATTTTCATTTCAACCCGTTTTCTTTATCAATCCAGGCACCAAAATTTTTCCAGCTTGTCATATCGCCATCGTAGTCATCCAATTGAAATTTATTAGGCCCGATAAGCACAGTGGGTTCGTACGAAAATGACGACCCACTATGCTTTTCCAGTTTATAGGCTTTTAAATTTTTCTGTTCCCATTTATAAACATCTTTATTGCCGGTGTGCGTTATTTCGGGTTGATTACTGGTGTTTAATAATTTATACCGTACACCCAAATCTGTTGGTACATCTACTTCAAAAACAGAATGCTGTACAGACTGCCAGGGAGAATGCATATCATAACCCGGCAAGCTGAAAATACCTTTAAATTTTATGCTGTAATTAAACTCAATGGTAATAGGATATGCAGGTGCGTTCACATTAAAATAAGTTACTTTGCCCTCCGGCACCAGGCCTTCGCCATAATTTAACGAGGTCATTTCTTTTTTGGACCAGGTATTTTTTTTATTCCCCATCAGGTCAAAGATTTTTATTTCTGCATCATCAAGCATATTAAATTTATCAGAAAACTGCACAAAAGAAAGAAACCTTTTAGCCTGTTCATTTAAAACAGTAATTACCTGCTGTACTTCGTACCTGGCGGTATTCTTATCTTTAATGGAGAGTTTAATATGTTCTTCCCTTATCACCATATCAGCATCCTTCCTCAACGAATCGGGTATGGTAAGGGCCGAATAAATGTTTAGCTGTGCATGGCTGCACAACACTATGCCACTGAATAGTAAGATTGCAAAAATTTTTTTCATTAACCTCATTTTATTTTTTCTGCAAAACAATTCTTTCATCAAGAATGGCATACATTTTTTTAAAAAACTCTTTTATGTAAGGATAACTTTCAGCTTCGTAACCCGGTACTTTAATATCCAGTGTAAATCTAAAAGATAAAATATTACCATCAAGCTGCATCATACGTGTTAACGCAATACTTGTATCGGGCATAATCATTTTTGTATTTTTAGGCAGCGCATTTGCAATATAATTGTCGGGCAAAAAATAAGTTCCGGATACAACATAACTTTTAGGAAAGCCGAAATCAATAGCCATTACCCGGTTTTCCTCAATAAAAGGATTTTTAGTAATGCCGGTAAAAAGTGAGTATGGCAAAAATAAATACTCACTGCTTGCCTGCAATTTTCCGCTGAAATTAAATTTTTGTTCCAAAGGCAGCATTTCATCTTTTACATTAATTACTTCCAGTGAGTCTACTTTAATATTTATGCCGCTGTTATCTTCAAATGCCTCCTTCAGCTTATCTTTTTTATAAGAGCTCATGCGTATATTTCTTGCATAATCTGTACTTTTTATAGTAGCCTGGCCTGTTAATTCTCCGTTGGTATCAATAATACCACTAAGGAAAATATTGCTTTTATATTTACGGTCACTTTCTAAGAAAATCAAACCGCCATCTTTTTTATCAACCAGCAATGCATTTGTGTACAGCACATCATAAGGCACCAGGTCAAAAGGGTTAAATTTATCTGCTGCGTTCATAACATACCTGTTATCACCGTCTTTTACATAAGCCAGCACACAGTTAAACTGGTTTAAAAAGGGAAAAAAGGCATTAATAGTTCCGTTTTCTTTGGTGCTTGCCAGTAAAGGGTTTGCATCAATGCCGGCATCCCGTAAAAGTCTTATTAAAATAAAATTAATGTCGGTGATATTCCCGTTCTTCTTATCCCAGGCATCTTTAATTCCATTATCAGTGTACTTACTGTAGTCCTTATTCCACTGCATGTTGCTCTGCACGTAATTGTAAATAATTCTTACTTTTTCTTTTGTAGTATTTACCCTTGCAAGCTGCGCTGTTAAATCATCAGTACCTCTTATATTTTTTTTAATGGCCACGCCAAAATCTTCGTCTTCCAGTAATTCATCTATTATTTTGGGCCATGTATTTCTATATTCCTTGTAAAATGAACCGGTTTCTATTTTTGACAATTGAAATTCGATACGCTGCAAATAGTTCTTTATGCCTGAGCTGTAAGGTTCTTCTTTTAGCCCCGGAACATTACGCATGATGTACCAGGAGCCCTCCCCGGCATATTTACCTTCTTTTTTTTCTATTTGCTGGCGGCTTGTTGTCTGCACTGTAAACTGAAAGTACTCCGGAATAATTATATTGTAAGCGCTGTATTTTACAGGAATTGTTTGCTGAAACTGCCATGCGGGGATAAATCCAAATGATTTACGCAGCATTTTGTATTTGTATTCGAATACGGTTCCGATCCTTACATTGGGCAGGGCAAAAGAAATTTCGGAAAATTCTTTATCAATATATTTATCAAAAACTGCACTTTTTTCCAGCCTCGTTTCTGTTATATTTCCCGTTGCATCAAGGTTAAAAGATATGCCGCTTATGCCTGTTATTTCCTGGGCCCGGCTTTGCGAATAATACCTGATCTTTATTTCTGCCCGGTCGAGTGCACTGGCCTTAAACACTTTTATACGCACCCGGTAAACCGATTCGGCCTGCCAGCCAATATTATTAACATAAGAGAATTGAATATCACCAACATCAATCAAAATCAATGCTTCGGCTTCGGGGTCAAAATCGCAGTCTTTCATTTCCAGTTCGGCTTTATCAATTTTACCAAAAGAAGGTATTTTGTCCTGTGCAGGTAATGACCCAAAAATTAATAATAAGGAAAAAATAAGTACAAGTTTTTTCATTGCGGTCCGAATTAAGTTAGGGTTAAAGCCGAAAATTAATATTTTTATTTTTAAACGTGCCCGATATTTATTAATCCTCGTTTATTAGACATAAAAAAGGCCATTCCGCCCTGCGGAATGACCTTAATAAATTTTAAACCTAAATTTTACCAGGATTTCTTAGCCACACCGTTTTTAACGGCTTCCAGTGCATTAGCTTCGCTAAGCATGGTGGTCATTTTGTTTCCTTTTCCATCATCGCCCTGGGCCATATAGCCACCACGGGAGGTTTTAGTTATTACTGCATTCTGCATTGGAACGTTTTTTTCCTTTGTTTTCATGCAATAGGCTGTTAACATGTTTGACATTTTTAATAAATTTATGGTTAGTAAATATGGGTGTAGGAATTCGCTTTGGGGCGAGTTCTTACGTAAGAACTGGATACAAGCTACTGAAAATATTGGTTTTGGCAAAAATCCACATCTTCATTTAGCTTGAAATCAGCTTGAAACAGGTGAGGTTATCCCCATCCCGCATTTTTAATATTTATACGTAAAGCCAGTTGTTTTTAAATATCGCCGCAACTGATATTATACTTATATGGCTTAGAACTCTTAACAGCCAATACTTTAGCTTTAACACGATAAAATAAAAGGGATCAAGCAAGCAACCTTGCGGTAGTAATAAAAAAGGGGCTTGTAGCCCCTTAAAAATGTGGTAAAATATATTAATAAAATTTTTAAAATCGTCTTGTTTTAGCTTGAAAAAGGCGTTTTACACGTCTATCTTGGCATATTTTGCATGTGTTTCAATAAATTCTCTACGTGGCGGTACCTCATCACCCATCAACATACTGAACACGCGGTCGGCTTCGGCAGAGCTTTCAATGGTTACCTGCTTTAAGGTACGGGTGGCCGGGTTCATGGTGGTTTCCCAAAGCTGTTCAGCATTCATTTCTCCCAAACCTTTGTAGCGCTGTGTATTTACACTTTCATCTTTGCCCTGTCCGTATAGTTTAATCAACGCTTTGCGTTCTTCATCGTTCCATGCATAAGCCTGGTCTTTTCCTTTTTTAACAAGATATAAAGGCGGCTGGGCAATAAATACATATCCCTGCTCCACCAGTTCCTTCATATACCGGAAGATGAAGGTTAATATCAAAGTGGCAATATGGCTTCCATCCACATCAGCATCCGTCATGATGATGAGTTTATGATAGCGGAGTTTAGATAAGTCTAATGCTTTGGGATCTTCAAGTGTACCGATCTTTACACCCAATGCCGTAAACATATTGCGAATCTCCTCGTTGTCGTAAATTTTATGCTCCATGGCTTTCTCTACGATCAGGATCTTACCACGTAAAGGGAGTATGGCCTGGTAGATCCTGTCACGCCCCTGCTTGGCAGTACCACCAGCCGAGTCTCCTTCCACCAGGTATAACTCACAACGGTGCGGATCTTTTTCGCTGCAATCGGCTAATTTACCCGGCAAACCGCCACCGGTTAGTACGCTTTTACGCTGTACCATTTCACGGGCTTTTTTAGCGGCTGCCCTTGCCTGTGCGGCTAATATTACTTTTTGAATAATGGTCTTGGCATCTTTAGGATTCTCTTCTAAGAAAGCTGATAAAACCCTGCTTAATGTAGTATCCACAACACCCATCACTTCATTATTACCCAGTTTGGTTTTGGTTTGCCCTTCAAACTGTGGCTCAGGCACTTTTACAGAGATAATGGCACTCAAACCTTCCCTAAAATCATCACCTTCAATTTCTACCTTGGCTTTTTCAAACATGCCTTCTTTTTCGCCATAACTTTTAAACACCCTGGTAATAGACCGGCGAAAGCCCGCAACGTGTGTACCACCTTCGATAGTATTGATATTGTTTACATAGCTGAAGAGGTGTTCCTGGTAACCTGTATTGTAGATCATAGCCACTTCTACCATTACATTGCTGGCAGCATCATGCCCGTCGCAATAAATTACTGTAGGCAATAACGGATTACGATTGGCATTTTTATCAAGCATTTCTACAAACTCTACAATACCGCCTTCGCTGTAAAAAGTTTTGGTATACGTTTTTCCATCATCATCTTTTTCCCGCAGGTCAATAATATTGATGGTTATCTTCCTGTTTAAAAAAGAAAGCTCCCTTAAACGTGCTTCTAAAATTTCACGATTATAAACACTGGTAATAAATATGGATAGATCGGGCCAGAACTGAACGGTAGTGCCATGTGTATCAGATTTGCCGGTTTCTCTTACTGAATATTGAGGAATACCTTTGGCATATTCCTGTTCAAATGATTTACCATCCCTGTTTACTACGACGTGTAATTTGCTGCTTAGTGCATTTACGCAACTTACACCCACACCATGCAAACCACCGGAAACTTTATAAGAATCTTTATCAAATTTACCACCGGCATGCAGCACCGTCATTACTACTTCCAGTGCGCTGCGGTTTTCTTTAGTATGCAAACCTGTGGGAATGCCACGGCCATCATCTTCTACCGTGATGGAATTATCTTCATTTATGGTAACTGTAATGTTTTTGCAATACCCGGCAAGGGCCTCATCAATGGAGTTATCTACCACTTCGTAAACAAGGTGATGCAGGCCTTTTACACCAATATCGCCAATATACATGGCGGGCCTTTTACGAACTGCTTCTAAACCTTCTAAAACCTGGATACTGTCTGCTCCATAACCAGTGTTGGCGGGCGTTGCAACTGCTGCTGTTTCTGTACTCATATTATCGTTCTAAATCACTTTTAATTTGTAAAATTAAGATTCGGGCGAAGGTACGTAAAAACAGGCGTTTCAGGCAATTAAAAGGGGTTTATTTTAGGTTGATTATTTGCACGAGTTCCCAACATTTGATTACACGAATTTTGGACACGAATTACACGAATTATTATCCTAAAATTGCTGTTAATAACTGCCTTTAGCTTTTAAATATAAAGCCCCTCCACCCAAAACGCAAAACGCATAACCCAAAACATCCAATGTTTAAACATCTTTCCGTATCTTTGCAGTGAAATTTTTTAATGAATTATCAACCAGACATATTAAGTATTGCACATAGGCAACCTCTTTTGCAGGAGGACCTGGATGTATTACTGCATGTTGACAGGGCCGTGCCCGGCTCGGTGCATTATTCCATTAACCGCTACCGCAAACAGCCCCAATGGAATATTGATGATACCGGCATACTGGTATATCATGTTGAAAAAAATAACCCAACTGCCAATTACCTGGAATTGAAATTTTGCGTGAGCGGTAATGTGTATTGCAGGCAAAAACAAACCGAATGCGATTTTTGTAAATTCAGTACCAGCAAAAGCTGTGTTGAAAAAGTGGATAGCGTAGATGTGTTAAGTTTCAGTTTTAAACCAAATTACTTAACCCAGTTTACCAATAACAGTACCGAAACCGGCCTTACCGAAAACGTACTTTCCTTCAAACACAAAACATCTTTCAGCAAACAATTGCCTTTGTGCGGCAAAACAAGAACTGCCATTGAAGCGTTGCTGAATCATACTTACACCGATACCAGGGAAAACATCTTCATCAATGCACAAACCCAGATTTTGCTATTGTACAGCATGGATTGTATGCTTGGTGATGATAAGGAAACTGAATTTACCTGCAAGTTTTTACAAAACGCCGAAGACAGGGAAAAGATCATCAAAGCACGTGAAGTTTTACTGCAGCATATTGGCGAGCCCATTACCATTAAGGCACTCAGCCGCAAAGTGGCTATTAACGAATGTTATTTAAAGAAAGGTTTTAAAGAAATTTTTGGTACAACTATTTTTGATTTTTATCAAAGCCAGCGTATGGAGCATGCCAAATATTTATTGTATGATAAAGGCCTCAGCGTAACAGAAGTGTCTATGTTGCTGGGTTATTCTTCCATCTCTCATTTTTCTACAGCTTTTAAAAAACACACCGGCATCAAGCCTTGTGAGCTTTTGCTTCGCTAGTTTTCCTCTTTACGTAAATAGTTTTCCCGATTAAACAGCTGTTTGTTTTTTTATAGCTACAGTTTTGCCATCAAAAAAAAGACGGTGAAAAAGATCAACATTATAATGGTAATGCTGGGTATCAGCTTAACATTAACAGCACAGCATAAAAATAATTTGCCAAAGGCAGATACAACGGAGCCAACACATAAATACTTATCCGATGTAACTGTAGTTGGCCGTTACAGCAAAAGCGATATTCAGCAATTGCCCGAAATTGCAGGCACATTTATTTATGCAGGTAAAAAAAATGCATTAATTGTATTGGATAATGTAAAAGGCAATGTGGTAACAAACAACATGCGGCAAATTCTTGCCAAAGTACCCGGCATACATATTTGGGAGAGCGATGGCAGCGGTATTCAAATTGGTTTGGCAGCAAGAGGATTGAGCCCAAACCGCAGTTGGGAGTTTAATGTAAGGCAGAATGGTTATGACATTGCTGCCGATCCATTCGGGTATCCCGAAGCCTATTACAATCCGCAGTTGCAGGCAGTACAACGCATTGAAATTGTTAGAGGCCAGGGTGCCTTACAGTATGGGCCACAGTTTGGCGGCCTGGTAAATTATATTTTACGCAATGGCAGCGAAATCAGCAAAAAATTTGAATTTGAAACACAGCAAACTGTGGGCAGCAATGGTTTATTCAACATCTACAATGCTGTTGGAGGCAAAACTGAAAAAATTCATTACTATGGATTTTTTGATCACCGAAACGCAGATGGATACAGGAAGAACAGTGAATATTTTACCAATTCAGGTTTTGGAACTTTCACTTACAAGCTTAGTAAAAAAATGTCTTTAACGGCTGAGGTAATGCGTTCTCATATACGCAGCCAGCAACCAGGTGGATTAACAGATACACAAATACAACAGGATGTTACACAAAGTTTCCGCAGCAGGAACTGGTTTGATATTACCTGGACCACTGCGGCATTAATAGCGAATTACATGTTTAATGAACATGCAAGGCTTAATGTAAAATTCTTTGGCATACTTGGCGACAGGAACAGTGTTGGTTATATCGCTTCGGGCGGAATTATTATTGCAGATACCATCAACAAAACTACCAATCAGTATAACCCCAGAAACGTTAACGGCGATAAATATCGCAATGCAGGTATGGAAGCCCGCTTTATAAGTGACTATAATTTATTCAATAGCAAACAAACTGTTTCAGCAGGAGTTAGATTTTACAGGGGCAGCACTTTCCGTTATGCATCGGATGGCAAAGGCACAACAGGACCAAATTATGATATGAGCTTGTCAGACGGGATATGGAACAGGGATATTGATTTTAAAACAACCAATGTGGCAGTCTTTGCCGAAAATATTTTCCGTGTTACTAAAAATATTTTAGTTATCCCTGGCATTCGTTATGAATACATTACCGGTAATGCCAGCGGACGAAACGGGTTTACAACTGGCGGTGCAGAAATTCTTTTACAGGATCAAAAAAAATCAAGGGGGTTTTTACTGGCAGGCATTGGCACCGAGTATCATACGAGTAAGGCAACTGAAATGTATGCAAATATTACACAGGCATACCGGCCAGTGCAATTTGCTGACTTAACCGCACCCCCAACAACAGATATAATTGACCAGGATTTAAAAGATGCTAAAGGTTATAATGCAGATTTGGGATACCGGGGTAAAATAAAAAATTACCTCTTTTTTGATGCAGGCATTTACTACCTGCAATACAATAACCGTATTGGCACTATTGTACAGCAAAGGGCTGACGGAAGTTTTTATAATTACCGTACCAACGTGGGTAACAGCAGCAGCAAAGGGTTTGAGGGATTGATTGAATTAAGCCCGGTGAAAGCTTTTAGTAAGAAAATAAGCAAAGCAGATGTTAGTTTATTTGTAAGTTATAGTTACACAGATGCCCGGTATGGCAATTTAAAGGTAATAACAAAGAACAGCAGCAACCAGTTGGTTGAAACCAATCTTAAAAATAAAAAAGTAGAAAATGCTCCTGAAAATATTGTAAGAACAGGCATCACCGCATCTTACAACAGTCTTTCATTAACCGGCCAGTTAAGTTATGTTGATGATGCTTATGCCGATGCAAATAATACCATTAACGCCACGGCCAATGCACAAAATGGATTGATCGCATCATATACAGTTATTGATTTAACCGCAGTTTATAAATATTCGGCTAAATTGAATATAAAAGCAGGCATTAATAACCTGGGTAACGAAAAATATTTCACACGCCGTGCAGGTGGTTACCCCGGCCCCGGTGCTTTACCGGCAGATGGAAGAACTTTGTTCGTTTCTGTGGCAGCAAAATTTTAAAAACCCGTTTTATAAAATAATTTTTACACAAGTGCTGATTTCCATCAGCACTTGTTTTGCTTTTGGTCAGGTATTCTGTCATCACTTAGTAAAAGAATATGATTTACAACAGTTATTTAACATCATGACAAATCCATGATAAATCTAATACCCTGCTTACCAAACTTTGCAGCTTCAAATGAGAGTCATCAAAAAAAATATCATTTTCTTTTCATTATTGTTTGCTTGTGTAATAACGGTGAATTTTGCCTGGGCCCAAAAAACTATGCATGATACGGGGTTTAATAAACTACATACTATTGATGAAGTAATAGTAACAACAACCCGTACAGAAAAAAGCATTGGTGATATACCGGTTCCCATCCAGGTTATCAGCAAAAAATTTATACAGCAAACAGGTTCTCAAAAACTGGTTGACATTTTACAACAACAAACCGGTTTAGTTTTGGCTGATAATCCATTGGGGCAATCCTTACAGGGTTATCCTAACCCTTTTGGAAGCGGGATACAGCTCCAGGGACTTGATCCTGCCTATACTTTAATATTAATGGATGGCGAGCCCCTTACCGGCCGCAATGCCGGCATTTTAAACCTGGGAAGAATAGCCATTGGTAACATACGCCAAATTGAGATCATTAAAGGGCCCGCAACAAGTTTATATGGCTCCGATGCGCTGGCGGGAGTAATAAACATCATTACCGAAAAGCCAAAAAATAACGCAACATCGCTTCAGGTAAACCAGGCAAGCAACAACACCTGGGGTTTTACTGCAAATCAAACCTTTAAAAAAAATAAAACAGCCGTACAGCTTTTTGCAAACAGGTACAGCAGCAGTGGTTACGATTTAGATAAAGCGGTTTATGGCAAAACCATTGATCCTTACCGCAATTATTCTTTTGCTGCCAAATTGTTTTATGATGTTAATGCAAAAACACAGTTACAATCATCTGCCCGGTTATTTACACAAAAACAATTTAATAATTATTTAGTTTATGCCGGCGCACAACCAGCACCAGTTGAGGGTACCAGTAAAGAGATTGACTGGGGAATTAACAACCAGCTTTTTTATAATTTATCAGAGAAATTAAAAATTATTTCAAGATTTTATATAACAGGTTATCAAAATAATGGCGAAGTTTTTTTACAAAGCAGCAAGCAGCTATTTGACAAAAGCTATTTGCACCAGTTTTTATTAAAGCCCGAATTGCAGGTTGAAACAGGTAAAAAAAGAAATCAAAAGCTGGTTGCCGGCATTGGTTACAATTATGAAACCATTGAAGCAAACCGTTACCCGGAGAAAAAGCATTTCAATGCCATTTATCTTTTTTCGCAGAAAGAATGGCTCCTCTATAACAAATTAAATATCACCCTGGGTGGCAGGTTTGATAAACATTCGCTGTATAAATTACAGTTCAATCCAAAGCTGGCCCTAAGTTATAAGGTTAAACCTGATTTAAGTATTATGGGTTCTATTGGCACGGGGTTTAAAGCCCCTGACTTTCGCCAGCAGTTTTTGTTTTTTACCAATTCCCTGGTTGGCTATACCCTGCTGGGCGCCAATGAACTTTCAAACGGCCTTGTTCAACTAAAGCAACAGGGGCAAATTGATCAGTCAGTAAACATAACGCCTTTTCTTGGCGATCATACCCTGTTACCTGAAAGATCTGTGGGCATCAACCTGGGCGGGAGGTACACGCTATACAACAAAACAAATTTTACTGTAAATGTTTTTCGCAATGATATCAATAACCTGATTGACCGTTACAATTTGCCTTTTACAAAAACCAACGGGCAGGCTATTTATAGTTACGTAAATCTAAATACAGTTTTTACGCAGGGCTTTGATGTAAATATAAACCATACGCTCAGCAACTCCTTCAGCATTAATGCAGGTTACCAATACCTTGATGCAAAAGATAAAGATGTTTTAAAAAGAATTAAAAACGCACAAATTGTAAAAAGAGACCCAGTTACTTATAACAGTTCCTGGGTAACCAAAGCTGAATATGGTGGCTTATTTAACCGCAGTAAGCATACTGCCAACCTCCAGTTTTTTTATACCGGAAAAGAAAAAGGCTGGGGAGCCAATGTACGTGCCAATTACAGGGGACGGTATGGATATAGTGATATAAACAGTGATAATATTTTAGATGATGCCCGGGAATATGTGAAAGGATATGTTTTATTGAATGGAACTATCAGCAAGTCTTTTAAAAAAGGGTTTGAGATACAGGCTGGTGCCGAAAATTTATTAAACCATAAAGACAAAGACAGGCTGCCAAATCTTTTCGGCACTACTTACCTGGTTAATTGCAATTTTAATTTACAACAACTATTTTCTAAACAAAAACAAAAACAATGAAGAAGACCATCCTTACAGGTATGTTTACCGCAGCGGCAATGATTTTTATTTTAAGCTCCTGCAAAAAAGATGATGTGGTTACAGTAACCACTATACAAAAAACCGATTCCTTAAAAGTTAATTTCAGTTCAAACAGTTCTTTTACTTTTTTCAGTTTTAAAAACGATGCCCTTGTTGCCAATGCCGACAGTGCTACAACCAAGTGGGATTTTGGTTTGAGGTTTACAACTTTCATTTTAAACAGTCGTGCATACGGGCCGGGCAATGCCGGTGCTATATTGCAAAACAGCATTTACAGTAATGTTACAGCAGCACCTTCCACCGGTTATGCGTATGATACCACCACTTCTCAAAAAGCAATTAAAGACGGAAGTTGGTATGATTACAATCCTGTTACACGCTCTTTTGCACCCAAAGCCGGGCAAACTTTCTTTTTTATTACTGCCGATAACAAATATGTAAAAATGGAATTGCTTGCTGTAGACTATGAACCTTTTGTGGGGCCTATGCCGGTGAGATTAATTTACCGGTTTCGCTATACTTACCAGGCTAATGGTACAACAGGATTTTAAAATCTTATTAAACAAAAAAGGGCATTCATCACAATGATGAATGCCGCTTGTTTGTTTGTCTTGTTCTAAAGAATTTAATGTGACCTTGGGGGATATATTGAATGTTTAAAACGGAATTTAATACCTGGATGATATAAGATTTTTTAAAGTAAGACGGGAGTAAGACTACCCCCGTCATTTTTTACCCTAATAAAACCCTAAACCAGCAAAACTCTTCATTAATATTTTAAAGAAACTATCTGTCTAATTTGTTACAAGGATAGTTACCAATTCTGTGCCAAAAACTCTTTAATGTGGATAACTACACCAAATAAGGCATCATGCTATTAACTGGAAATAGGTACGGCATCTTATTACGCAACATCTTTTGTAGTAAGTTTTCTAATGCCCCGGTTCCAGTTATTATTCAACCCTGCTATTTTCTTACCTTTGCACACTTATTTTAATGAGCAGATCTGGTTATTTGGTCTGAAACAACAGCAAAAAGAATTATAGATTTATATATGAGTGGCAAATACAGCGAATACCAGCAATTAAACCTCCCGTCCATCAGCGAAGAAATACTGGCAAAATGGAAAAAAGAAAACACTTTTGAAAAAAGTGTGAGTCTCCGTGAAGGCTTTCCTCCCTTTGTATTTTACGAAGGCCCTCCCAGCGCTAATGGTATGCCCGGTATTCACCATGTAATTTCCAGAACATTAAAAGACCTGGTTTGCCGCTACAAAACCATGCAGGGTTTCCAGGTAAAGCGCAAAGGCGGCTGGGATACGCATGGCCTGCCTATTGAACTGGGGGTTGAGAAAGAACTTGGCATTACCAAAGAAGATATAGGCGTTAAAATATCGGTGGAAGATTACAATAAAAAATGTCGTGAAGTAGTAATGCGGTTTAAAGATAAGTGGGACGACATTACTCAAAAAATGGGTTACTGGGTTGATTTGAAAAACCCTTACGTAACTTTTGAAAATAATTATATTGAAACGCTTTGGTGGTGCCTGAG
>JANNYY010000372.1:0-5552 GCA_031410355.1 Chitinophagaceae bacterium
TATACCGGCACCTGTGTTTGGGCCGATCCGAAATACGATATGCTGTTTATTTTCTTAAGTAACCGTGTTAACCCGCTTGGGGGAGAAAATACGAAGCTGCTTAAGATGAATGTGCGTACCAATATACAGGAAGCAGTTTACAGGGCAATGGGTTTGTAATTTTCACGCTACCATCCTGTCTGTTTTATTTCTCCGTCTTTACTATTGACAGTAGTTTTTTCCTCAGCCTCTTCCACTTTAATTTCAATCTCTGGTTGCTCTTTTCTTTTAGGAATAATTGGCACAACTCCTAAAACCATACAAACCGAAAACATAAAAGCAAATAGTAAAATGCGTAAGAACCGAAGAATTCCTTTAATATACTTCACGTAAGTAAATGTTTACTGATACCGCACTGCGGCAATTAGATACTTATAAAAAAAGGTAAAGGCAAATCTGCACCAGATAAGCCTACGATGTGAAAGAAGAGAAGCTTTGTTGTCCGGAACTTTTAGGAATGGTTTTTACTTGAACAAACCGAACAGGGGTAGGGATAAAATTTATTTTCTTTGAGAAACTATAGAACGCTGCTTTTACAAACATGTTGTAAACTAATAAATGGAACAAGCTGTATTTAAGAGGAGGAGTA
Source organism: Chitinophagaceae bacterium (assembly GCA_031410355.1). Taxonomy (GTDB): domain Bacteria; phylum Bacteroidota; class Bacteroidia; order Chitinophagales; family Chitinophagaceae; genus Ferruginibacter. Next base: position 629 of record JANNYY010000372.1, read on the forward strand.
AGTATTTTTTTGGCAGGGTGTAAATATCCTCTATACGAACTTATTTTATTTTTAGTGCTGCTGTTTTCAACACAATAAATTAATGTAGCCTGCTCCCTTTGTCGAAAGGCAGAATTAGTATTAAATCCATCACCGGCAATTGTTATAAAACTAAAAAACAGATAAATTGTCAGCAAACATGTAGCCGAAAGCCTTTTATAATCCAGAAGTTTTAGTTTTATCATTTCATGCCAATTGTAAGATTTTCATTCGCTGTAATTTATCCAAAACATCAAATCTCTTCCGAACTCTCCGGTAGCTTATCATACTCTCCTTTAAAAGCATAATAACCAAATATCATCAGGCCAATAGCAATGGGTGTAAAAATGGTAATGATAATGATCCAGGGTAGCGGTTTGTTGATATCTTTAGTGCCGCCGCTGCTGACATTGTGCACCGCACTGATAACTAAAAAATAAATAATTACCGGGGCAAGAATCATCCAGGCAAGGCCCATTATTTTTTTAACTGTATTCATAATAAATATTTTTTGCCGGTAAGACGTCTTACCGCCTTACCGGCATATTTTTTAATCGTTAATATTTTTATCTTTTTTATTAGTTTACAGTAAACCTATAAGGTTTTGAAAACCTTATAGGTTTCTTAATCGTTAACGTCTTTATCTGTTTTATTAGTAAGATATAAAGCCCCGATGATAAAACACAATGCTGCCACACCAATCGGATACCAAAGCCCCACCAGCGGATCTTTAGTAAAGGTGGTTGCCAACAATGTTGCAATAAAAGGTACTAATCCGCCAAACACGCCATTGCCTATATGGTAAGGCAGGCTCATGGAAGTATAACGGATCTTTGTTGGAAAAAGTTCCACCAAAAAAGCGGCAATGGGGCCATATGCCATGGTTACAAAAATGATCATCACCCAAACGAGGAAAATGAATTTCCATTTGAGCGAAGTAATAAGAACCTTATTATCGTAAACAGGCTTCGCATCTTTTTTTAAATAAGCTCCCAATCCATCTTTACCTGAAACCACGGTATCCGCCCTGTTTTCGGTAAACTGTGTATTATCTTCTAATGCCCATCTTATCTTATAATGATTCACAAAAACAGTCTTGTCTTCTTTTTTTATCGTATCCGTTTTTATGATCGTTGTTGGGTCAGGGCTTATGATCATGTTTTCATTTTTAGCAACCCACTCTTTTGCATCAGCAGCTTTTAACATCGTCCCAAATATCGGCCTGTAAAAAACAACGCCCAATAACATCCCCGTAAGCATAATCCATTTTCTGCCCACCTTATCACTCAGCCAGCCAAAAAATAAAAAGAATGGAGTTGCCAGGCCAATGGCCCACAATAATATTTCCCGGTTCTGCATAAACTCAAGCTTCACCGCATTCTCTAAAAAACTTTGTGCATAAAACTGGCCGGTGTACCAGATAACACCCTGGCCCATTACTGCACCAAACAATGCCAGTAATACCATTTTAAAATTTGCCTTGTGCCCAAAACTTTCTTTTAAAGGATTAACCGATGTCTTGCCTTCTTTTTTTAAAGCTGAGTACAAAGGCGATTCACTCATCTTCAGCCTTATATAAATAGAAACGCCAACCAGCAAAATAGATATCCAGAATGGATATCGCCAGCCACCCCACTCAGCCGTAAAAGCAGCTTCACTCATATTGGTTTTTACCAGCAGTATAATGCCCAATGCTACAAACAAACCCAGTGTGGCCGTGGTTTGTATCCATGCCGTAAAATATCCACGGCGGTGTGCAGGCGAATGTTCGGCTACATAAGTTGCAGCGCCGCCGTATTCTCCACCCAATGCCAAACCCTGAACTAATCGTAATAATAAAACCAATAAAGGCGCAGCAATACCAATGGTTTTGTACCCCGGTACAAGGCCAATTAAGAAAGTTGAAGTACCCATTAAAACGAGTGTTAACAGGAAAGTATATTTTCTGCCGATCATATCGCCCAGCCGTCCAAAAACCAGTGCGCCAAATGGCCGCACTAAAAAACCTGCGGCAAAAATGGCGAGTGTACTTAGCAAGTTTGCGGTAGTATTTCCTTCGGGAAAAAACTGAACAGAAATAGTTTTGGCAAGCATCCCAAAAATGTAAAAATCATACCACTCTATCAGTGTTCCCAATGAAGATGAAAAAATTATTTTACCAATCCCTTTTTCCGGTGCAGTATCCATAATTATTTTTTATTCAGTTTTTTAAAGAGAAGTAAGCATAAATATATTAAATTGGGCTTAAAGTAAATCAACAAATTAAAATGTCTTATCCTTATCAAATAACATCCCTTGCACAGTATCACGAAGATTATAAAAAAAGTATTGAGGACCCCGAGGGTTTTTGGAGCAACATAGCCGAAAATTTTGAATGGCGAAAAAAATGGGACAAAGTTTTGAACTGGAATTTTATTGAACCAAAAGTGGAATGGTTTGTAAATGCAAAACTCAACATCACCGAAAACTGTATTGACCGGCATTTAGCAACTATGGCCGATAAACCGGCCATCATCTGGGAACCCAATAACCCCGAAGAAAGAACAAGGACAGTTACTTATGCACGCCTGCATAAAAGAGTTTGCCAGTTTGCACAGGTATTAAAAAACAACGGTGTAAAAAAAGGCGACCGTGTTTGTATTTACATGGGCATGGTACCCGAACTGGCTTATGCGGTTTTAGGCTGTGCAAGAATTGGCGCTATTCATTCTGTAATCTTTGGTGGCTTTAGCGCACAAAGTATTGCCGACAGGCTGGAAGATGCAAACGTTGAATTTATTGTAACCTGCGATGGCGCTTACCGGGGCGGAAAAGATATTCCTTTAAAAAGCATTATTGATGATGCACTGATCGGTAACAAAACTGTAAAGCGAGTTATTGTTTATACAAGAACCAGAACACCAGTGAGCATGATAAAAGGCCGCGATGTTTGGTGGGAAGATGAAATGGAATTTGCAGAATCGCAAATTGAAAAAGATGGTGTGGTTAGTTTTCCTGCCGAAGAAATGGATGCTGAAGATCCTTTGTTTATTTTATATACATCTGGCAGTACCGGTAAACCAAAAGGCGTGGTACACAGCAGCGCCGGTTATATGATCTGGGCCAACTATACTTTTGTAAATGTTTTTCAATATAAACCCGGCGATGTATTTTTTTGTACCGCAGATATTGGCTGGATAACCGGCCACAGTTATATTGTGTACGGCCCTTTGAGTGCAGGCGGCACCAGTTTGATGTTTGAAGGCATACCCACCTGGCCAACTGCCGGAAGATTCTGGGACATCGTTGATAAATACAAAGTGAATATTTTGTACACGGCACCAACCGCCATCCGAAGCTTGATGAGTTATGGTTTGGAGCCATTAAAAGGAAAAGATCTTTCTTCATTAAAAGTTTTGGGTACTGTTGGTGAACCTATTAATGAAGAGGCATGGCATTGGTATGATGAACATATAGGCAAGAAAAAATGCCCCATTGTTGATACCTGGTGGCAAACAGAAACAGGGGCCTGCTTAATCAGCAACCTCGCAGGAATAACCCCGGCAAAACCAAGTTGGGCAACGCTACCTTTGCCAGGTGTTCAACCAATTTTGGTTGATGAAAACGGAAAGGAAATAACAGAGAAAGATGAGCATGGCTTATTGAAAGGTAACCTATGCATAAAAGCTCCCTGGCCCGGTATTTTAAGAACTACCTGGGGCGATCATGAACGTTGCCGCACCAATTATTTTGCCACATACCCCAATTTATATTTTACAGGTGATGGTGCATTAAAAAATGAAGAAGGATTTTACCGCATTACCGGCAGAGTTGATGATGTATTGAATGTAAGCGGCCACCGCATTGGTACAGCCGAAGTGGAGAATGCTATTAACATGCATGCCGGCGTGGTGGAAAGTGCTGTGGTTGGTTACCCGCATGATGTAAAAGGACAGGGCATTTATGCTTATGTTATTTATAATGGTCATCATGGTGATGAAAATTTAAGAAAACAGGATATTTTACTGACTGTAACAAGAATTATAGGCGCTATAGCCAAACCTGATAAAATTCAGTTTGTAACCGGGCTGCCTAAAACACGCAGCGGAAAAATAATGCGCCGTATTTTAAGAAAGATTGCGGAAGGGGAAACTGAAAATTTGGGTGATACTACCACATTGCTTGACCCTGGCGTTGTAGAAGAAATTAAGCAGGGGAAATTATAACAACAATATTTTCAGCTTCAATTTTACTTTCACACTGCACAATTTTATATTGAATGAAAAATAAATTTTATTTTATTCCGGCTTTCATTTTATTTTTTACCGCTTTCCATTTTTCAGCTAATGCCCAAATGAAAAGCTGCTGCGAACCGGATGGGTTAAAACTGGTTTCAAGCATAAAACAAACCCCGGGCACGCTGAGAATGGTTCATATCCTCGACAGCATTAGCATACATGCCAACCCCGAAGATTTCTTTTTTTTAAATACCCTGCGAATAGAAATGTTTAAGAAAAAACTAGATGTAGAAAAAGACCCCTACAAAAGGCTTGAGCTTTACTTTCAATATTGCAATGAATGTTTAAATGCCGGCAATACGGAAGAAGCAATTGCGGTGATTAAACAGCTAATGGATGCCATGAAACTGACCGGGGAAAATATGGATGCGGGCAATAAATCTTTTTTTGACATGCTGGCTATTGCTTACATGAGAAAAGGCGAGCTGGAGAACTGTGCCGCCAATCACAATGCACAAAGTTGTATCATACCCATACAGGGCGGCGGGATTCATACACTCACTTCGGGATCGGAACAGGCGATAGAAGTGTATAAGATGATCCTCGCCAAATTCCCGGATGACCTGCAATCAAGATATTTACTGAACATTGCCTATATGACGCTGGGCAAATATCCTGCAGAAGTACCC
>JANNYY010000373.1:0-4728 GCA_031410355.1 Chitinophagaceae bacterium
GCCCTTCAATATTATTTTATGCAGATATATAGTAAATGGGGGCAATTAATTTTTAAAAGTAATGATATAACCCAAAAATGGGATGGTACTTTTAAAGGCAAAAAACAGCCAACAGGTAGCTATTTATGGATGCTAACTTATGTTAACCGCAAGGGGAAAAAATTTTATGAACAGGGTACTGTTTTGCTTATCCGATAAAATTTTCTCATAAAAACCCTTCCTGCACTATTTCCTTTTTACATGCGTAACTTTGCCGTCATGCAAACTGTAAGGGTTAATATTGTAAACAACTCATCAAATCCGTTACCGGCTTATGCAACTGCCGGTTCTGCAGGTATGGATATCAGAGCTAACCTTATTGAACCTGTAACTTTACAGCCCTTAGAGCGTGATTTAATACCCACAGGATTGTTTATTGAATTACCTGATGGATATGAAGCACAGATAAGGCCCAGGAGTGGTTTGGCATTAAAGCAGGGCATTACCTGTTTAAATTCTCCTGGCACGGTTGATGCAGATTACAGGGGAGAGTTAAAAGTAATACTGATCAATCTGAGTAATAATATCCAGGTAATAAATCATGGCGACAGAATAGCGCAGATGATCATTGCAAAAAATGAAAAAGCTGAGTTTGTTTTGGCAGAACAATTAAATGAATCATTAAGAGGTGAGGGCGGATTTGGCCATACCGGAATTAAATAAAACAATAAATCAACCAAATGAAATTTATAAGTACAGTCTTTGTTTTATGTATATTTATTTTTTTTGCATTCAGTTGCAAAACCGTGAAGCAGATTAATAAAGCCATAGCTCCTAAAGACAGTACTGCTGTCATCATCATTGATCAGTCAAAAGTTGATTCTATATTGATGATAAAAAAAACTATTGAAAACCTGAATCGTAATTATATTGATTTTAAAAGTTTTAACGCTAAAATTAAAGTTGATTACCAGGATAATAAAGGAAAGCAACCGGATGTTACTGCGATTGTACGTATTATAAAAGACAGCGCTATCTGGATATCATTAACTGCCACTATCTTAAACATTGAAATTTACCGGGTACTCATAACGAAAGACAGTGTTGTATTATTGAATAAACAGGATCGTGAAGTACAATACAGGTCAATTGATTACCTGCAGGAAGTAACTCAAATTCCTTTTGATTATAAAACGCTGCAGGATTTATTGGTAGGTAACCCTGTTTTTGTTGATAATAATATTGTGTATTATAAAAAGACAGATAATCAAATTCTGTTTTCGATGGTAGGTAATTATTTTAAACACCTGCTCACCCTTTCTTCTGAAAATTATTATTTAACCCACAGTAAACAGGATGATGTGGATATCAACAGGAGCCGCACAGCGGATCTTACTTATGCCAGTTATGAAAATAAATCGGGATTTAATTTTTCCACCTACCGCGAAATAACGGTGTCAGAAAAAAACAGGCTGGATATAAAACTTAACTTTAAACAGTATGAGTTTAACAAAGAATTATCAGTTTCTTTCAACATCCCCAAAAATTATACTAAGAAGTAAGCGTTATTTGTAATTATACACAGGTGTTAGTTTAAATACTGCACCACTTTTATTTTGCATTGTATTTTTGAATAAACTTAATTGCAAGTATGAAAAAATTCGTTTTTAATATTGTTGTTTTTTCTTTCCTTAACTTTTCTGTTTCGGCACAGGAAACCCGTGAAGATTTGGAAAAACAACGGACACAGTTAAAAAAGGAAATGGATCAAACTCAAAAATTGCTGAACAGCAATAAGATCAAAACAAAAGAAAACCTGGTGCAATGGAAGCTGATCAATGATAAGGTAAACCTGCAGAACAGGCTTATTGAAAATATCAGTAAAGACATTAACATACTGGATAATAATATTTACACCAATCAGCGTGAAATAAACCAATATAATAAACTGCTGGATACTTTAAAAGAAGAATATGCTAAAAGCATGGTGTATGCTTATAAAAACAGGAATAATTACGATTTCTTAAGTTTTATTTTTTCGGCGGCAAGTTTTAATGATGCCATTAAGCGGATTGCCTATTTAAAATATTACAGAACCTACAGGGAAAAACAGGGGGAAAATATTTTACTTACGCAGGAGTTACGCAGGCAAAGGCTTAATGAACTTGGGAGTATAAAAGAAAAAAAGAACGAAGTACTTAAAACCAAAGACCGGGAAATGAGTGCATTAGAAACTCAAAAAGGTGAAAAAGACAGGATAGTGAATGACCTGAAAAAAGAGGGTAAACAATTAAACAACCAGCTTACTAATTTTAAAAAGCAAAATGCAAAAGTAGAAAGAGCAATTGCTGCAACCATTAAAAAAGCAAGAGATGATGCAAGAAAAGCAGCCATTAAAAATAGTAATGTAACAACAGTAACAACCAAACCCAATAACGAAAGACCAACAACTCCAAATACAAGAATTGAACCTGAAAGAGCCCCGGAACCTACATTATTGAATGCAGGTAATATTGAATTGTACGAAAATTTTAAAAAGAACAGGGGAATGTTACCCTGGCCTGTTGATAAGGGAGTACCCATATTGCATTTTGGAAGCAATAAATTACCAAGTGGAAGTACTATTGTTGTTACGGGCTTAACCGTTGCAACAGATATTGGCAGCAATGTAAAAGCTGTATTTGATGGAGAGATTATTAAGATTGTTTTTATTGAAGATATGCAGGTGGTGATCATTCAGCATGGCGAGTATTTCAGTACATACAGTAATTTGGGAAGTGTTTCTGTGAAAACCGGCCAGAATGTGAAAACCGGGCAGGTTATCGGAAAAGCTGCGGCCAACCTGGATGGTAATGGTGCCATTGATCTGTACATCAATGATGAAAAAGGAAATAATATTGACCCCGAAAAATGGCTAAAAAGATAGGCTATATCACTCTTTTATAAAGCGCTTCGTAAACAGGTACAATATTTTCAATATCGAATTTTTTTGCCTGCGCCAAAGCATTGGCTTTAAATTTTTTCAAAGTGGCGTCATCCTGTAAAATGTGCAAAGCATTTTTACTCATATCTTCTACATCACCCACATCACTCATAAAGCCGCAGTAACCGTTAATATTTATTTCGGGCAAACCCCCTGCATTGGTTGATATTACAGGCACTTCGGCAGCCATGGCTTCCAGCGCAGCTAACCCAAAACTTTCATATTCACTGGTTAATAAAAACAGGTCGGCAATGGGTAAAATATCTTCCATCTGCTCCTGCTTACCCAAAAATTTTATTGTGTTATGCGATTCGCATTTCCTTGCGCTGGCCTCAATATGTGTCCTTTCTGGCCCATCACCCAATAATAATAATGTGGCCGGCATCTTTTCCTGTATCAATAAAAAGGTGGAAACTACATCTTCTACCCTTTTTACCTTTCGGAAATTAGAGGCATGCACAATTATTTTTTCACCATTGGGAGAAATCAGTTTTCTGAAAGCATCCACAGGTTGCCTGTGAAAACGTTTTACATCCACAAAATTATAGATCACTTCTATGTCCTTATCTATTTTGAAATTCTTATAAGTTTCTTCTTTCAGGTTTTGAGAAACGGCTGTAAGCGCATCACTTTCGTTCATCGAAAAAGTAACAACCGGGCTATACGTTTTATCCTTGCCAACCAAAGTAATATCTGTGCCGTGTAAAGTGGTTATCACCGGAATTTTTATCCCCTGTTTGGCTAAGATCTGTTTTGCCATATAAGCCGCAGCCGCATGTGGTATGGCATAATGTACATGCAACAGTTCAACATTATTGTTAAGGATAACATCTACCATGGTACTCGCCAATGCAGTTTCGTAAGGCGGATAATCAAACAGCGGATAAGTAGGAACCCGCACTTCATGATAAAATATATTGGCATGAAACCCGCTCAGCCGAACGGGTTGCTGGTAGGTAATAAAATGTATGTTATGTCCTTTATCTGCGAGGGCTTTCCCCAATTCGGTTGCCAGTACACCACTACCGCCAAAAGTAGGATAACACACAATGCCAATATTCATAACAAGCTGTTTTTGTAAAATAGATAATACCACAATTTACCGAAATATTATTCACCAGAGTTTCCATTCATGTATTGGCTTTTTATCAGTAAGTTTGTTCATAAACCAAGCCAATGCTCAAAGGAATAATAACTGCAATCCTGTTTTCTGTTTTTACCTGTTTTTCGGGCTTTGCCCAATCTGATGATTCGGTGATGATAAAGAAGTTGTCGGATGAAATTTTATTGCATGGTAAGGCTCCGCAAAATTTATTTACCTTATGTAAATCTGTAGGAACAAGGTTGAGTGGCAGTGCAGGCTGGTACAAAGCGGAGAAATGGGGCTTACAGGTATTGCAGGAAGCAGGTGCTGAAAAAACATATTTGCAGCAATGTATGATACCACATTGGGTAAGGGGTAAAAAAGAATTTGCCGGTTACAGAACAAAAAAGCGCACTGCGGATCCGGTTTTTGATGTACTTGCCATTGGAAATTCGGTTGGTACCGGCGAAAAGGGAATTTTGGCCCGGGTAATAGAAGTGAAAAATTTTGAAGAGCTGATTCAACGCAGGGATGAGGTAAAAGGTAAAATTGTATTCTATAATTACCCGTTTAATAAAACATTGCTGAGAGGGGCTTATGGTGATGCAGTAAGATATCGCAGCAATGGTGCTTCTATGGCTGCAAAATATGGAGCATTGGCTGTTATTGTTCGTTCTGTAAC